>JBCCOX010000145.1:0-9333 GCA_039025155.1 Deinococcota bacterium
CCACAACCTAGTGATTGATAATGGTGTGAACTCGGTGGGATTCGTTCGAGGTTGGCAGTTACATAAGCCTAGAAACTAGCTTAGTAGTAACCCTTTGGCACTTGTCCCATGACCTTGCCAGCTAACACCGAGCAAATCTGCCAACGTCGCGCCCACATCTGCAAAACTTTCCCGTGTACCTAAATCAATAGGGTTGATGCCCTCACCATAAACGAGCCACAAGCCGTACTCCCGTGTGTGGTCGGTACCGTGCCACGTTGGGTCGTTGCCGTGGTCGCTAATAAACATCAGTACATCATCTGCTGCCATCACGCTGATAATGTCATCCAAGCGGTCATCAACATCTTTGAGCGCTTGCGCGTAACCCTCTGGGTTGCGGCGGTGACCGTACAACGAATCAAACTCCACCAAATTACAAAAGATGAGCCCGTCTGGGTGGGTATTCATAACCTCAATTGTTTTGGCGATGCCGTCCAAATTAGAATCCGTATGAATTTCTTCGGTAAAGCCGCTGTGATTGTAAATATCTGGAATTTTGCCGACGCCAATGACTGCTTTGCCAGCATCAAATAATGCATTAAGCACTGTTGGATGAGGTGGTGACAGTGAAAAGTCTTTGCGGGCTGCGCCAAGTCGCGTAAACGCGCCCACCTCACCTTCAAACGGGCGGGCGATGACTCGAGCAACAGCATACTCACCTTGTAAAATTCCACTAGCGATGCGGCACCACTCGTACAAGGTTTCTAAGGGGACTTTGTCAACGTGGGCGGCAATTTGAAAGACGCTGTCAGCACTGGTGTAAACAATGGGCAAGCCGCTTTCTAAATGTTGCTCACCAAGCTCCTCAATAATGGCTGTGCCAGAGGCAGGTTTGTTGCCTAAGTGGCCGCCAGTAGCAGCATCAAATGGGGTCATGACAGCAGCCGAGAACTGGGTGAAGGTTTGAAAGGGATGCTCGAGCACAACCCCCATAAACTCCCAGTGTCCTGTCGAGGTGTCTTTGCCCGCAGAGATTTCATTGAGCTTGCCAAAGGCGGCACGGGGTTGCGTATGAGCTGCTAGTTCATGAACGCTATCAATATTACCTAGACCAAAACCTTGCAAGTTGGGTAAGCGTACACCCGTTGCCGCTAAGGTGTGGTCAAGGGTGTGTGCGCCCACGTCACCAAAGCTGTCAGCATCTGGCAGCTCGCCCACCCCTACGGAATCTAAAACAATTACGGTGATAGTCACAGCATTAGTTTAACAATCTGTCGTAACACTTGCCGTTGTTATCGTTCATGTCAATTGAGGTCAACAGCAGGCTTTTTGATTGATAAGAACTCACAATCAAAATGCCTCAACTTAACATTTGCAAAGACTTTTCGGATGACTGCTTAATGTGCAAGGTTAAGCACGTCCGTGTTGAAGTTTCTGTGACGCTTAAACTTGAAGTGTGCTGGTAGCTGTGCTGGCAGTGTGAGGCTCTTTTGAAGGTCGTCCAAACAAAAAGCCTTGTAGATAGTCTGCACCGTGTTCAATAAGCCAGTCGCGTTCTTCGGGGCGTTCAACCCCTTCAGCCACAGCAGCAATGCCAAGGTCGTGGGTCATGTCCAGCAAGCTGTGGAGAACACGCTGCTTGAAGCTGTCGTTGTCTATATCTTGAATGAGCTTGCGGTCAAATTTAACGAGGTCGGGCTTGAGTTCAGCGAGTAAGCCAAGGGAACCGTAGCCTGCACCAAGATCGTCTAATGCAACCCGGAAGCCCTCTTCGCGGTAGCTGGCAATAATGCCGAGTAGATGGTCGGTATCGCTAATGTACTCGCTTTCAGTGACCTCAAAAACAATCTGAGATGGTGACAAATGGCTGTTCTGAATGGCTGCAAAGGTGCTTTTTAAACAGGTGTGAGGGTCGTACACAGAGGTTGGGTTGAAGTTGATAAAAATATGTCCATCTAAACGTATATCTTTAACGGTATGAATAGCTGCAAGGCGTGCAGCACGGTCAAGTTGATACGTCAGCTTAGCGCTATGGGCAATATCAAACATATGTTTGGGATAGACCAAGTCACCATTTTCAGCGACACCACGAAGCAGGCATTCGTGTCCATAAATGTGACTAACGTCGTTAGCGTCAACAATAGGTTGTAAGTGAACGAGCAATCTGTGCTGCTGTATCATGTCAATAAGCCAGCCTGCAGAGAGCTTGGCAAGCAAGGTGGCCAGAGATTGTGCATTGATAATTTTATCGGTACTGGGTTTTTCCCCTTCATGTACAAACAGCGTGCGGGTGTCATCTAATTCAGCATGACTTAAATACTTGGTGAGAACGTTGGTCAGGTCGGCTAACTGTTTTTCGACTTGTACAGCTAATAGATGTTCATCACGTGCAAACGGCATACCATGCTTGGTTAGGATGCGCTCGAGCTTAGTAATAGTGTGCTCAATAGGCGCATGAAGGTACAAAATTCCTTGGCCAAACGTTTCTTTTGTGCGTGACTGGCATCGTTTGCAGGTCATACAAGGTCCTCTCGTGCAATCGTTTGCGGTACAACTGGGTACTAGCAACTGGATACTAGCAACTGGGTACTCAATAATCACGTACTCAATAATCAGGTACTCAATAACCAAGTATCCAACAATTGAGCGCTAGCCCCCTGAGTATCCACGGTACTCACCTAAATTGCTTACTCGTTCAAGTATTAACCAAGTCACGTCTCGAGTCACGTGCCAATGCCGATGTTAAGGGCTGAGCCAGTAAGTCGTGACAGGTCAATGCAGTGTTTACTTAACTCCTGTTAGTTGAGCAATCCCATTCACAAGAATAGTTACATGAACAGGATAAAGCCTGTCTGGAAAGGGCATGAGAATGCTCAAAGATGTACTCGAGCCTAGTGTCACTAGCTCGAGTTTGAAATGTCTCGTCAACAAAGACATTAACATCGTTCTCATTTTATGATGGCAACTCTTACAAAACTCTTACTCGAGGGGGTTTGCGCCCTGCTGGACACATGTTCTGAATCTTAATCAAGTCTTAAAACAGCTTGTTTGTGAGGTCTATAAGCATCAAGCAAAGCAGCCCTGATGAAGCAACATAGCCATTAAGCGACGTAGTCATTAAGCAACATGGTTATTAAGCAACGTAGTCGTGAACACGTTTGGCACGTTGCTCATAAAGCTTGTTGGGGGTGAACTTGGTTGCCATATTGCGCAACCAACCAAGCACTCCGCTAGCAAGACCCAAGCGACCAATCCACAGCGATTCGGTGGTGATGTCTGAGGTGCGTTTGTAGCGGGCGTCTTCATAGCGTTGAAAGGCTTCACGGTAAGGGTGTGCTGTGAGATAGCGCGCCAGCACCACGGCATCTTCAATGGCCATACAGCCACCTTGACCCAAGTTAGGTGTTGTTGCGTGAATCGCATCTCCAAGTAGCACCACGCGCCCGCGCGACCAGCCCTGTTTAGGAAGTCGGTCATAGGTGTCGCTGCGCAACAAAGCGTCTGCTGGTGTTGTTTCAATGACCTCGGGGATGGGTGCGTGCCAGTCGGCAAACGCAGTTAGCACCTCGCGCTTGCGTTCGTCGGCTGTTTGTACGTTAGCTTGTTGCATTTCGGGTCTGGGGGCAGTGGCATACCAATAGGCACGCCCCTCACCAACATCTAACAGCCCAAACCGTTGATTACCACCCCATGTTTCAGAAATTTCACCTGCTACAAAAGACGCAGGTAAGGGCGCAATGCCGCGCCAGACGGGGTAGCCACGGTAAACAGGGGCATCATCTTTAGGTGTTACGGAAGCAAAAAGCAAATTGCGCACCGTCGAGCGGATGCCGTCTGCCCCAATGACAATATCTGCGGTGGCGGTTTTCCCCCCCGCAAACTCGAGCTGGACCGCCTCGCCATCATCTTCTAAAGCTTGTAAGGTATGTCCTGTGCGGCAGGTGTGAGGTGGCATTGCCACCCGCAGCGCCTCAATAAGATCGGGGCGGTAGATACATAGCGAAGGAAGCTCTTGCTGGTTGGTTTCACTCCGCAATAGAACATGTCGTTTGGCATCTTTAACGTTGAGTGCCACAATGCGCCCTGCTTTTGGAAGCAGCGCACCCAAGACGCCTAAATCTTGCAAAATGCGTGTGGCGTTGGGCCATAAGCTGATGCCTGCACCGACGGCACTAAACGTGTCAGCACGTTCGTATACGGTTGCTTTAATGCCGATGTTGTGAAGGGCAAGTGCAGTTGTTAAACCGCCGATGCCGCCGCCGATAATGGCTGCTGTTGTTACGTCTGACACGTACTATCTCCTAGATTGAAGTGAGTTGCTGTGATACTTGATGTGTAAGAAGTATCTAGGGCTCGAGCATAAAATATGCTGTTGTAGAACGTACTTACATACAGTCAAGATAATAAGAATATTTTAAGAACACTTGAGATAAGCGGCGAACTCATCATTCAATGCATCTGAGCTACTGCGAGTATAGCGTGTCAGGCAGAGTTGTTACAGCTTTTTGGGCTCAGCACTCGCATCTTCACCCCAACCCATGCACCCGCCTTCACCACTGGGGCGTACCATCGGTTTGGCGATGTCTTCAAGGGGTTTGTAGCCATAAGGGTCGTTGCCCGCAATCATGACAATGTCGCGGTAGTCGGCAATTGCCATGTACTCGTTATCTTTGGGAAGTTGCCAAGGGAGTAAGGACTGGGCGCTCATGTAGTGATTAACCAGCACCCGGCGGTAACCTGCTCTCGCGCGGTTAGGAAACGAACGGTGCAACAAATAGCCGTTAAAAAAGACGATGCTCCCCGCGTTGACTTCCACCGGGATGGCGTCGGCATCTGTGTAGGGAAAACCGGCTGATTCTTTGGTGCAGTCGAAGCGGGCATCTTGTTGTTGCTCGAGTGGCCACAACACACCCGGCTTATGTGAGCCCGGAATGACCCACAAGCAGCCGTTTTCAATTGTGGCGTCGTCCATGGCAATCCAGCCGCCAGTCAGCGAGCGGTCACGGGTGGGAATAAAATCTTCATCTTGATGCCACGCTTGACCGGGTTTGCCCGTTGCTTTAATAAACAGCATCGACTGCATACATTTAACGTCTGGGCCGATGATCTCAGTCAGAATCTCGGTCATTTTGGGCGTGGAGAGATAGCTGTGCATCACCTCAGAGATTTTGTGAGGAAAGTGAATGCACAAATATTCTCTGAGGACATCTTCATCCGACACGTTGGCAGGTGCAGGTATCACGCCCTCAATCTCACCGCGCTCACCCCGGCAGATGTGGGTAGCTTCGCTGCGGAGTTGCTCGAGTTCAGCCTCACTTAGTACATCCGGTACAACTAAATAGCCATGTTCATCGTAAAAGTCGCGCAAGTTGCCGTTAGCCGCACGGGTTGCCTCGCGGATAAACCTTGGCCCGCCGCCTGCTAGGGCAGTGAGTTGCGGGTCAGGTGTAACAGGAACTGAGGTTGACACGAGCATCATCTCCTTCACTACGGTTTGTGCGATACTAACAGTGTACAACGTCGTATGATGACATCATCTGATCACAGACGAGCAGATAGACGACGAGGAAATAGAAAATGACGTTAACGCATCGATTTGACTGGTTCTTTCTTATACATGGCGTTATTACGGTACTGACAGGAGCATCGTTTTTGCTGGTTCCTCAAATTGTGTTACTGCTTTTCACTGGTCAAGGCGGCCCTGACTTGATTGTTGTAACGCGGCTTTTGGGTGCTGCGTTTTTAGGCATCGGTGGGGTTGCACTAGGTACAAGTCAACTCATTAATCTAGCAGCTAAGCGAGTTGTTGCAGGTGCGTTTACACTGGCTAGTTTAGCTGGGTTCAGCGTGTCCTTACAAAGTATCCTTGTAGATACAACAACGGCAGTAGCTTGGGGTGCGGTGGCGTTATATTTTGTCCTAACGCTTGGTTACGGCGGGTTTAGCTTGCAATCAGCTACAAAGGCTAACGTGACCAAGGCAAGATAAGCCAACAGATACAATGAACTAATGGCTACGAACCACCGAGGCATTCGTCCTAGCACCTTCGTGATAGCGTAATTTTTATGACAGCTAACACCCCTACCTCAACGAGTAAGCGCGACCGCGTTCATGCGCTCATGCAACGCGCTCAACAAGATATTACCCAAGCCTTTGCTGAACTAGACGGACAGGCAACCTTTCGTCCTCACACCTGGCAACGTGCTGAGGGCGGCGGCGGTACAGCCATGGTGCTGGAAGACGGCGCGGTGTTTGACAAAGCGGGCGTGAATGTCTCTGCCGTGTATGGCAAACAAGTCCCGCCTAGTCTCGCCAAGCAGCACCCACAAAGTGCTGGGCAGCCGTTTTTTGCAACCGGGTTATCCATGGTGATTCACACCAAAAACCCGTATGCGCCTGCGTTTCATGCCAACTACCGCTACTTCGAGGTCGGTGATGGCACAAGTGACAGTAACATTTGGTGGTTTGGAGGCGGTGCCGACCTCACCCCAAATTATGCGTTTGAAGACGACATCCACAGCTTTCACAGTACGCTTAAGTCCCTCTGTGACCGTCACACTACAGCTGATTACAACACCTTCAAAACAACTTGCGATGATTACTTTTACCTCAAACATCGGCGTGAAATGCGCGGTATCGGCGGTATCTTTTTTGATGAGCTTTCGGCTGTTGGCGACGGTGATTGGGCGCAAGATTTAGCCTTTGTTGAGGACGGCCTAAACACCATTGTTCCTAGCTACTTGCCGCTTGTTGCCAGACACAAAGACGATGCGTATGGCGAGCGCGAGCGGCAGTGGCAACTCTACAGGCGTGGGCGCTACGTGGAATTTAATTTGGTTTACGACCGTGGCACCTTGTTTGGCCTTCAGACAGATGGCAATATTGAAGCCATTTTGATGTCGTTGCCGCCGTTGGTGCGCTGGCAGTTTGACTACCAGCCGGAATCGGGCAGCCCCGAAGCTGAGATGTTGAGCTATTTACAACCTCGAGACTGGTGCTAGCGTTAGTTACAGGCGTTGGACGCAAAGCTGGCATCGGCGCGGCGATTGCTCACGTTCTTGCTGAGGCAGGGTATCAACTGGCATTAAGTTATCACCCGCAAGATGACGAATCTCAACACGGTTCAAGTGAGCCTCAACACCTTGTGAATGACTTACGAGCAAATGATGTTGAGGTTCAAGGGTTTGCCGTTGATTTAAGTGAGGCAGATGCAGCCGCCACACTTATGCATAACGTTAATACTCAGATGGGCATGTGCAGCGTACTTGTAAATAATGCAGCACACAGCACATCTTGCACGCTCGCTGAACTCAGCGCCGAGGTTTTAGACGCTCATTACGCCGTCAACACGCGCAGTACTGCACTTCTCTGTAAAGCGTTTGCAGATCAATACAAAGATGATGGTCACGCGAGGGGACGGATTATCAACTTAACCTCGGGTCAAGGGCTGGGTGCTATGCCTACAGAACTTGCGTATGCTGCCAGCAAAGGTGCTGTGGACGCGCTAACGTTGAGCTTGAGTGTTGCGCTTGCCCCACGGGGCATCACCATCAACGCGGTTGATCCGGGTGCAACGGATACAGGGTGGATGAGCGCTGAGCTTAAACAAGACTTGTTAGCTGCCGCACCCTTAGGAAGGCTAGGCCAACCTGCGGATGCGGCAAACTTGGTGCGCTTTTTAGCCTCAGCAGACTCGGGTTGGATTAGTGGGCAAATCTTACGCTCGAGAGGCGGGGTGTAGCCTCAATCAACTAGCCTCAATCAACTAGCCTCAACACCCAATGAAAGTTAACTAACCCGCCAATAGGCAGCGCCATCTTTGTCCCTTGCCATCCAACCATAATCCACTAAACTGCGGCGCAGACGAGCTGTGTCTTCGTTGTAGTGCTCGAGAATAGCGTTGACCTCTTTTTCGCTATACCGTGTATCCATCTCAAAACTGGTTAAGACGTGTTTCACCAGCACTTTGTACTTTTTCTCTTGGGCGGGGAAGGCTTTAAAACGCCCTGAATCGTCTGTAAAGTTCGCCAGCACCTTTTTATCATATGCATCTATGTCCAGATCATCGGCAAATTTGGGCAGTGTGTCTTGACCCAGCAAACTGCGGGCGGTGTCGTGGATGGTATCTGTCTTGAGCGAGTAGATGCTGTAATAACCTTCTGCACGGGCAGTAACGAGGCCAGCTTTACTCAATCTGCGTAAGTGGTGGGAGATGGTGGAAGGCTCGAGCCCCAGTAGTGCGGCAATCTCCTCCACACTGTGGGACTCCTGTGCCAAAACACCAATGATTTTGAGGCGGTTGGCATCGCCAAGGGCTTTAAAAAAGGTTAAAAGTTGGGTGGTATCTGCATCTGACATACGCTTACGCACCTCCTTCAAAGTAATTTGATAAGTCATAATCTAAATTGATACTTATCAAACTGATTATACAGATATTCGCTAGCTTGTCAAGCGTAAGCCGTGAGCTACTCGAGGCGCACCTGTTTATGGTCAAGTGAGTTGATATGACATCACTTCCTGCTGACACCATGCGCGTGTTATCACTTAGAGCTTATGAAGGTGTTAGCGCGCTCGAGCTCATCACAAAACCCGTCCCCCAACCAAGCGGCAATCAACTCCTCATCAAAATGCACGCTGCGCCCATCAACCCGTCTGATTTGCTGTTTGTAGAGGGTAACTACGGGCAGCGCAAGCCTTTACCCGTTGCGCCGGGGTTTGAAGGCAGCGGCACTGTTGTAGCAGCGGGGTCGCCCTTGCTAGAACGCTTGTATGTAGGGCGTAAGGTTGCTTGTGGCGGCACAGGTGCGGGCGATGGTACGTGGGCAGAGTATTTGCTGACTAGTCCGTTTGGCTGTGTGCCGCTGCGAAATGTGAGCCTCGAGGACGGTGCTACCATGTTGGTCAACCCGCTTACCGTGTATTTGATGTTGCGAGGGGCTAAACGCGAAGGCCACAAGGCGGTTATTCATACAGCGGCAGCTAGCAGCCTCGGTAAAATGCTGATTTCACGTGCCAAAGCGCTTGGTTTGCCCATCATCAACATCGTGCGGCGGGACGCGCAAGTGACGATGCTGCGTGAGCTTGGTGCGGACTACGTACTGAACAGCAGTGACGCTAATTTTGTAACCCAGCTAGAAACCTTAAGCCGGGAACTCGATGCCACGCTAGCGCTAGACGCGGTGGCTGGCGAGATGACCAGTACTCTGCTCGAGGCCATGCCCAACGGCTCTACCGTGCGCGTTTACGGCGCACTTTCACTCCAAGAAGCAGCAGTCAACCCGCGTTGGTGGGTGTTTGAAAACAAGCGGCTCGAGGGCTTTTGGCTGGCGGATGTAGCTCGTGAGCGCTTTTGGC
>JBCCOX010000146.1:0-9267 GCA_039025155.1 Deinococcota bacterium
AGGCTGTTTCGTTGACGTGCTGCTTGAGTAGCTCGAGGCTAGTGAGGGTATCGCCCGGTGCAATGTTCACATCTTCATAAGTGCGGTCAAGCAGTTGTACCTCGCGTGGAAGTTTTTGCCAGTAGGCATCTGCTTGGATAGCAGGCGCAGGTTCCACGTGACCCTTCACGCGGTATTGTTCGCTGAGTACCGGATACCACAGCATCATCTCAAAACGCCCGTTGGTTTGCATATCCTGCCATTTGCGGTGGAGGCGGCTCACAGCAATGAATAACGCGGTGTCGCTGATGCCGTGTACAATGACTGTTCGCACCGAAGGCTGGCCCTCTGGGCTGGTTGTGGCAAGTGCGCCAAAGGGCGCGTTGGGGTCATTTGTGTGGGTTGCTCGAGCTTTTGCGTCAGCAAGCTGTTGAAGTGGGTTCATGGGGTTAGTTTACGCGACATGAGCAGAGGGGTCTCGAGCCCGCAACATGTTGGCGCTAGCACGTGCAACATTTCCTTGACACATGTTGACAGTTGGCCAAAGCTCTCGATACAATATGTTAACTACTTACATTGTTAAAGCTTGACGGTCAACGTCATAGCACTGTGTAGGCTAGACAATAGGGCTCGAGAGTGACGGAGGAACGAAGGATGAATCGTAGTTCTCGGGGTAACTCTTGGTATGGCCCTTGGTTGGTCGTTATGGTGCTTGTGCTGCTGACAGCCTGTGGTCAGCAAGCTGTGCAAGGTGGACCGTCTCTGACGACGCCATCCACGGCCTCATTTAACGGGGTTAGCCGTCTCGATGCTGAGGCGGGCGTGGTAGATGTAAGCGTAAGCGCATTAAACACGACGGGTGAACTTCTGACCGGAATCATTACTGGCCCGTTTGCAACAGTCACCAATGTAACAACCTCAGCTATATCACCTCAACAAGAAACCCGTGCGTTTGCCCAGGTTTGCGGCAGTATTGTAGACAAAGGGAGCATCACTGCCATGCTCACGCTTGACTCCACAGGCTCCATGTCAGGAAATGACCCGGGCAGGTTGCGGGCTGTTGCTGCCAAACGCTTTATTTCTCGGATGACTGCTAGCGACACAGCCGCAGTTGCCTCGTTTGATAGCAGTACAGAGCCAACCGAACCGTTTACAGCTATTCGTTTGTGGCAGGAGTTAACCAACAACCAAGTAAGCTTAGACGCTGCGGTGGACAATGCCACCTTTGATAGCGGTGGAACAAACGTGTGGGACGCAGGTATAGACAGCGTCAATTTACTGGCGGATGCCACGGGTAGCAATAAAACAGCCGTGCTGCTGACCGACGGTGGCGATAATGACAGCTCGAGCAGCCCTCAAGACATCATCGACTTAGCGTTAGCAGAAAGCGTTAGCGTGAGTGCCATTGGCTTAGGGCGCAGTGTCAACGCAACAGAACTAGCAGACATTGCCAGCGCCACAGGCGGCGTGTTTGTCTCGGTTGACACAGCCGACAGTTTAGATGTGTTTTTTGACCGCTTTTTTAACGCAACCAAAGCCTCTGGCTGTGTGACCTTAGCGTTTTCCCCCGTGCCAGAGTCAGGCACAACGGTAGAAGGCGATTTGTTTTTCGGCGTAAACGGTACGCCGTTATCAACGACCTACAGCGTATTTTTCCCGTAAATTACACAAAATTGGCACTAAAAAACGTCAGCCCGCAAGCTGACGTTTTTTCTTATGTTGATGAAGTGGATTACCAGCTCGAGCCGGTTTCAATAAAGGTTAGCAGGTCGTTGTACTCGTCGCAGGTGCCGCCACAAGCTTCAGCTTCAGCGAGAATGTCGAGTTGAGCTTGCGCTTTTTCCATTTGCCCGGTTTCTACGTAAAGTTCACCAAGGTAAGAGTTGGCACCAAGGTGCATGGGCTCTAGCTCGAGCGCGGTCATGTAGTACTCGAGCGCCACGTCGTAGGCTTCCATTTTACGGTGGCTGTAGCCAAGCCAGTTAAACACATCTGCATTTTCGGGTTCATCTTCAGCAAGTACCAGCAAAATATCAGCAGCTTCTTGGTAGTTGCTGTTTTCAATTAAGGTCACAGCTTCGTCGTAGCTGCTCATACTTTCAGGCGCGCTGGTGGTTGTCGTTTCACTGCCAGCAGCGAGGGCGATGCTAGTCGTGAGGAGCATCATGATGGTTACAGATTTAAGCCATTGGGTCATAGGTACAATTTCCTTTCGCAAATGTGTATCTAGCTGATTATGCGTAAGTGGCAGGCTAACTACTACGACTCGAGCTACACTCGCGCGTTTATGAGACAACCTGTAAACAAACTATGAAGTTTTGTCTTAGCTGGGAAAGGTTTAGATGGGAGAAGCTCAAGGTTAACTTCATCTTGAAAGAGGATGATGCAAGAGAGTTGTAGACAAAGCCAAGCAGAAAACTATCTTAGGCAAAGCCGATATCAACAATGCCAGCATCAACACCTTGAGATTGTCAAATGGATGTTTATCTTAAAATGGCGTAATGCCTAAATTCTTCCCTTAGCTGTCTGCGTCTTTGCTATTTAACGATGCGAGTACAGCATCCGTTGTCACAACAGTACAAAACTCATCATGCAAGCTTGCCATGTGGACGTTGTGAATGTCTTCTGCAGAGAGCGGCTGACCTTGCACGTTGACGCGGTCGAAAGTAGCTGTGGCATCCTCAACAAGGTCAACGTCAAAGCCTAAATTGCCAGCCATGCGGGTGGTGGTTGACACGCAGTGGTCAGTGGTCAAGCCGGCAATAACTAAATGCTGATGGTTGTGCTCGCGCAGGTAAGTTTCTAATTCCGTACCAATAAACGCGCTGTTGACGTGTTTGGTGAAGATAGGCTCAGTCGTAAGCGGCACGGCTTCAGGCTTAAACTGCCAGCCGGGATGACCCTCTGCCAGCGGTGAACCGGGCATCACCGAACTATGCTGCACGTGAATAACTGGCTGACCATGCTGCCGCCACGCTGCTAACAAGCGGGCGATGTTGGCCTCAGCTTGAGGGTTGTTGCGCGTGCCCCAAACAGGGTCGTCAAAGCCTTGTTGAACATCAACCAGTAAAAGTACAGATGTCATCTGAGTGTTGGTGTCTTTTGAGTATTGATGCCCTGCTAAGAGGCAATGCGCAATTTGTCGCTGTAATACTTGCGGAACTTAGTGACTTTGGGGGCCACCACGGCCGTACAGTAGGGCTGGCTAGGGTTGTTGCGAAAGTAGTTTTGGTGATAGTCCTCAGCTTCATAAAACCTAACTGCTGGGGTCACTTCGGTGACGATGGGATTGTCCCAAGCGTCTTGAGCTTCGGCGATCACCTGTTCAGCAGCTTCTTTTTGCACATCGTTATGATAGAAAACAGCTGAGCGGTACTGCGTGCCGATGTCGTGACCCTGGCGGTTCAAGGTGGTGGGATCGTGAATGCCAAAAAAGATGCCCAGCAAGTCTTTGTACGCCACTTGATTGGGATCAAAGGTGACTTGCACAACCTCAGCGTGGCCGGTGTTGCCGCTGCACACGGCGCGGTAGGTTGGGTTATCTGTATGCCCGCCCATGTAGCCAGAAACAACTTTCGATACGCCTTGAACATCTTGATAAACCGCCTCGAGGCACCAAAAACAGCCGCCTGCGAGGGTTGCTACATCATAATCTGCGTCGTGAGTATCTACCATAAACCTACTTTACGCTGCAAGTGGGCCTAAAAGCTGTCATGTTATTGACAGAGTAGGCCGTAAAAGCATCAAGTATAAACATCTGCTGAACTGTACAGTATGAGGGTGTGGTTGGAGGTGGGCTCGAGTATCATCAACCTTAGTCATGCCTGCTGACTTGCCCAATGATTTTCGCCACTCCCGCAAAGACCTAACCGAAACCTGCGACCTGTGTGAGCGCAAGCAGCCACTTACTTATCATCACTTAATTCCCCGTACCAATCACAGCAACAAGTGGTTTAAAAAGAACTTTAGCAAGCACGATATGACTCACCGGGGGCTGTGGTTGTGCCACGCCTGCCACAAAATGATTCACACAACGTTTGCCGAAAAAGAGCTTGGGCGGCACTACAATACCCTTAGTTCACTTGTGGGGGCGCCCCAGATTGTGCGCTTTGTGAGCTGGGTCAAAACTCAGAAGTGATGCTGACCTCACACCTTGATCTTAAAGACGCATACGCCGGGCTCAACGATACGTCCGGCTCAATGATAGGTACACTCTATGAAGGCATCGCAGTAAGCATATCTAACCCTTTCTTAGAGAACCCGATATAGTAGTGTATGTCTTTGTCGCACGCGAGTTTTACGGTGAACCTATCTCAACACAAACGCATGATGTATCTTGCAGGTACAGTCCTAAGTTTTGTCGTGATGTTATCAACCTGGGCAGCAGTAGATGCCCAGTCAGTAGACCAACTAACATCTTTCTGGCAAGCTGGTGGCGAGCAGTTTGATGCTGCTAGCAGTGTGGCAGTTGCTGCAGATAGAAGTGTGATTGTCGGCGGTGCGTTTCAAGGAATGCTTACTAACTTAACTGACGTTGATGGAACCAGCTTGCCTGATCTCAACGCCACTGGACGCGATGGATTCATTGCCAGCCTCGACCCAGCAGGTGAACTCAACTGGTTTGCGCAAGTGAGTAGTGATGGCGATGATGATATTTTGGACATTGCAACTGACAGCTTGGGTAATGTGTTTGTGAGTGGCTATATAAGCGGTGCAGCCGAGCTAAGTCTGGCAGGTGAAACGGTGACGCTCGAGACAAGCAGTTCACCCGCTGCGTTCATCATCAAGCTCGACGCTGCAGGTGCGCTGCAATGGTCGCAGGTCACGACTGGGGAAGACGCAAGTGCCTATGCTTACGGCCTAGTTGGTGATGGTGATGGCGGCGTGATAATGGCTGGCTTTGTCACAGGTGAGGTGACGCTTGCCGATACGCAACTCACTGCTGAAGGTGCCAGCGATATGTTGGTGGCTCATATCGATGCAGATGGTAGCATCCAGTGGATACAGCAGCTCGGTGGACCAGCCGGAGATGTCGCTTACGATCTAGCACGTGATGGTGACGGCAACCTCTATATCGCTGGGCGCTTTCGTGATTCGCTTAGCTTGGCAGAAACAACCCTGACAGCACGTGGCGACCGTGATGCGATGCTTGTTAGCCTAGCTGCAGACGGTACGCCCCGTTGGGCCCAAGCGTGGGGTAGTGAAGGTGCAGATGTCGCTTGGGCAGTTGCAACGTCAACGGATGCTGTGTACGTAAGCGGATATGTCTCTGACCGAGCGGTACTTGACCCAACTCAACCTGAGACAGACGATGCAAGCACACTTGTGCGCACGCGGGGAACGTTAGATAGTGTTGTGCTCAAGTTTAGTCCAGAGGGTGCGTTTATCTGGGGACAACAGCGCGGGACGGACGGGTTAGCCTCGAGCCACGGCCTCGCCGCCGACCGACAAGGTGTCATTTATGATGCTGGGCGCGAAAGCATCAACACCCTTAAAGGTACACCCGGGCCGATGCAGGGCTACCTGCGCCAGTACGACGCGGACGGTAACGTTTTGAGTGATACGGGCCTCGAGCTTGCCAGTGCCCAAGCTGTGACGGTTGACCGCGGACTAACGCTGTATGTGGCTGGTTACGGTCAATTGACGTCAGCAGACGCTGATGATTCGGGCAACATTGGCGCAAGTGATGCATTGGTATTTAATCTCATCCAAGACAATGACCCACCTGAGCTCGTTCAAACCAGTTGGGAAGGTACAGCAGCAGATGATGGCGCGTTGTTACCGTTTCTAGTTGCAGGCGATGTTCTTTCGGTACAGATCGTTGCTGACGAACCGCTCTCAGGTGCTGCTTTAGACCTCGCTGGAACTGCCGCTGAGTTGTCACCTACCGCTGATGACACAATTTGGCAAGGTGACCTGACAGTGCCTGAGGAGGTTACAGGTGAGCAAACAGTGGGTTTGGGATTCACCGATGCCGCTGGCAATCAAGCAAGGCTCGAGCTTGTCACCATCACCATTCTCCAAGCACCTGCTGAACCTGCTGCCTCAGAAATAGAAGACACCTCAGCTGAGACTGAAGATGCTCAGTCAGAGGACACGCCATCTGAAGACACATCACCTGGAGACACATCACCTACACCTGATGACACTGAACCTGAGGAAGATGCTGACTCAGAAGCATCTAGCCCAGAAACATCCAACCCAGAAGTACCCTCAGAAGAAGATGCGTCCACAGAAGCTGAATCCTCAACAGGTGAGGAAGAATCTGAGGCAGACGAGACGCCTTAGCTGTAGTTAGATTGTGTCTAAAACGTGCGAATGAGCCCGAGGATGCCAGATGCAATCAAATACAACGCCACGATATAGTTGAGTAGTTTGGGTGCAGCTAAGATGGCAAGTCCAGCAATGAGCGCCAAAATGGGAACCAAGGTGGATAAATCGAGTGTGATGGTCATAACTAACCCCTTTCAGGAAGGTTGACAGCACTTAGCCTACCGCGTTGACACCAATGATATGACATTTTTGGTGATGTCTAGTGGGTGCTAACTTGCCTCAAAAAACGCTTTAACGATGGGATTAAGTTGCAAGATACCTGCATCAGTGGCACGTAGCCAAGGTGCTTGATAGCTAAGTAGGCCTTTTTGAACCAAGGTTGTGATGAGATTTTTATAGGTGGTTACAACGTCAATCTGGGTACGTTCACTAAGTGCCTCGAGGTTCGCGCCGCGTGTTGTTCGTAAGCCCGTCATGAGCATGTCTTGGACAAAATTTAGGGGCGTTATCTCGAGTACCTCCCCAGCTTCCCCAGCTAGCCAGTGTTTAATCTGTGGGTTGGTGTAGCGTTTGCCGATGAGTGATACATCTGCTGTGGGGATAAAGCCAGCTGCACTCGGACCTAGTGCCACAAAATAAGCGCCATGCCAGTACATTTGGTTGTGTCTCGAGCACTCAGCAGGTCTAGCGTGGCTGGAGACCTCATACCGCTCAAACCCATAATCCTCGAGTACGACATTGGCAAGTTCATAATCATCAGCTTCTTTGTGCTCATCAACCTGCACGCCGCGCAGTGCAAACGATGTGTAAGGCTCAATGGTGAGGTTGTAAACGCTAATGTGCCCCACGCCTGTGTGTGCGAGTGTGTGTAGGTCGCGGGCAGTGTCTTGCCCGTCAACGGCGGTAATTAAATCTGCCGAAACCCGAAAGCCTGCCTCGAGTGCCATAGTCACAGCCTCGAGTCCTTCGGTAGCTGTGTGCTTACGTCCTAGAAACTTGAGAACGTCGTTCTGCGTTGACTGAAGCCCAATGGATAACCGAGTGATGCCAAGAGTTTTAAAAAAGTTAAGACGCGCGCTGTCAAAAGTGAGTGGGTCTGCCTCGAGTGTAAATTCGTCAACCTCTGTTCCCCACGTGGTTTGTAGGGTACTGATGAGGTGCTCTAACTCATCATCCTGCAAGTGCGACGGTGTGCCGCCACCTAAGTAGATAGTCTCGAGCTTACCCCCATACCTGTCATAACGTTCGCGAGCTTCCTCAGCTAAACGCGCCAGATAAGCTTTGACAAGCGGTTCATGACGGCGCATTTTGTGAAAGTCGCAGTAGGGGCAAATGCTAGGGCAAAACGGCACATGAACGTAGAGCGCCCTAGGTGCAGGTGATGCTGCTTCAAATACGTCATCAGGTGCTACTGTCATTGTCTGATGAGGCATCTTCATCTCTGAAATATCACGGTTCTGAATATCACGGTCAGTAGCTCAGGTGTCGTCTGGATCGTCTTCTAGCTCGAGCACAAACGACTCGCCATCAACCTCAATTTCGTCACCTTCGACTAGTTTGCGTTTGCGGCGTGTTTCAACGTCACCGTTAACTTTTACATGTCCCCCTTGAATTAGGTGCTTGGCTTCGCCGCCGGTTTCAGCAAAACCAGACAGTTTAAGCACGTTGGTGAGGGTGATAGTTGGGGTGTCTTCAAGTTCTGGAGAATCTGGCTGAGGATGTGCGTCGGTCATAATGATATCTTTCTTAGATGTGAAGTAAGTGTCAGTATTTACAAAATGATACCTTGACGAGTGCAATGTTAATTGAGCAGATGTAAAAAACTCAAGGCATCTACTCTTAATCATCTACGTCCCTAATATTGAATATAGTCTACGCCTCAGCCCACCCTTTGTTAAGTGTATGCACAGTATGCTGGAGACTATGATCTCACCGCCAATAGCCCCATCTCAACAAACCCTCAACCGTGCTCGCCAACAGATTACTTGGTCACTTTTTGGAGCCCAGTCGCTAGGTTCAGCTGGCTTTTCGGCCTCAGCAACGGTTGCCTCTATTGTAGGTGCGACCCTAAGTGGACGAGAGTCATTAGCAGGACTACCCACGGCAACACTACTCGCAGGCTCGGCGGTTGCAGCGTTGTGCTGGGGACTGCTCATGGATAAATTGGGGCGGCGGCGGGCGCTAACCTTAGGGTTGTTTTTAGGTCTAATTGGTGCAGCTATTGTTTTCAACGGCATAGTGAACAGCAACTTTGCTGTGGTGCTTAGCGGCTTAGTGTTGATGGGTTCAGCCCAAGCCACAACTAACTTAGGGCGCTTTGTCGCTGCCGAAGTGACACCTCTTGCCAAGCGCGGGCGAGCCGTAGCTAATGTTGTATTGGGAGGGACGGTGGGCGCAGTTATTGGCCCGCTCCTGGTTGGTCGTGTGACAACATGGGCTAGTGCGGCTGGCTATGGTGAGCTTTCTGGCCCCTACATCATCGCCATGGTCGCCTTTGCCCTATCTGCTTTCACCGTGCTCATAGCGTTACGTCCAGAGCCAAAAGACATCGTCCAATTTGTAGACGCTGACCTACCTGATATCGGTAGTGCAGGTCGTGTCCGAAGCATCAAACAACTGCTGCGCGATCCGGGGATTGTCACCGCGATGATCTCAATGGTACTCGCGCAAGCGGTCATGGTGGGGTTAATGGTCATCACCTCACTACACATGGTGGATCACAATCACACCTTTGAAAGCATTGGGCAAGTTATTTCATCGCATACCTTTGGTATGTTTGCGCCATCCATTATCACTGGGCAGCTTATTGACCGTTTTGGTGCATCCAAGGTGATTATTGCTGGCGCGTTTTTACTGGTGTTGTCTGGCATTTTTGCACCAATGTCTATGCATGTAATTCCGCTAGCACTAGCGTTGTTTGTGTTGGGGCTGGGCTGGAATTTTTGTTTTGTAGGCGGCTCAGCACTGCTATCTTCCCAACTGCTGCCTGCTGAGCGCAGCCGCACTCAAGGCATC
>JBCCOX010000147.1:0-9251 GCA_039025155.1 Deinococcota bacterium
CAGGCACATAACGGTGTCGCTGCCATGAATAGCCTAGTTCATGTAAGCAAACCCGCATACTTTCCCTGTTAACCTCAATCTTGAAGCGTTCCTGCACTGCCTCTGCTAACTGCTTAGCTGTCCAGCTTCGTTCTTCAGCAAGTCTCTCGTGTAAAAACAGGCGCTCTCTTTCTCCTAGAGGGCTCTTCACGCCGGGCGCTGACCCATCTGCCAGTCCTGCTAAGCCTTGCCTTTCCCAGCGATCATAATCTCTTAAAACACTCGCTTTATGCCGTCCTGTATAGCTGGCTAGCTCCCCAGCACTCATACCCCGATGGGACAGCCTTAGAATCTTTGCTCGCAAACGTACTTTCTCTCTAACATTGCCATTCTGCTCTATCTCTCTTAGCTTGTTATCTTCTGCTTCACTCAAGCTTACATAGCGCGCCGCTGACATATCGCAATCTTACTATGGAAATACTTAGTAGTGGAGAAAGCGGGCTTTTAAAGCACTATCTTTACCAAACAAAACCTCGCTGAGTTCTGGGAGTGGGCGTGTGGTTAAGTTGGGTGAACGTGTTTGCCAAGCTTGGTAAATCTGTTGGTAAGGTTGGGTATTACGTTGGGTGTTGTTGGGGTCGTTGTGCATATCTCTCCTCACTATTTCTTCCTACTCAGGTGTGTTTTTGTTACAAGTTTGTTGCGCTCTATTCAGGCTGTTGTTTGTTGAGTGCGTCGTCTGGCAAGACACAGGTTGTTGCGTGGCAATGGTTGGCGTACCGATGGTTGTTGCGTAACAGTACCTCTAGGTTGGTGAGCACAGGCTACTCATCAAGATAGTCAGCCGTAAAAGATAGTTAGCCATGTTGACGCTGCGTTTTATCGTTCTGTTACTAGCTTACAGGATAAACTCTTACAAAACTCTTACTCGAGCCCCTTCATCTGGTGTACCCTAAATCCATCTTTCCCAGTTTGTGAGGTGCGCCCATGCCTGAACGGTCCTCTAGTTCTAAAAGACCTATCGTACTCATTCACGGTTACTCATCTACCGGAAATGCGTTTAATGCGTGGCAAAAAATTCTGCTAGCACGCAGCTACCGTGAGGAAAACATTCACGTGGTGACCTACCAAAGCCTCACCAATGAAGTCACCATTCGAGATTTGGCAGAAGGCTTTGACCGCGCCTTGCAACAACAAACAGGCTTAAATGAAGATGAACCCTTTGACGCTATTGTGCATTCGACAGGCATGTTGGTCATTCGGGCTTGGCTTACCAATTACAGTAAACGTGCTAGCCGCCTTAAGCACCTTATTGGACTAGCGCCAGCAACCTTTGGCTCGCCGCTGGCCCACAAAGGGCGCGGGTTTTTGGTCGGGGTGTTTGCAGGCAACCGCAACCGTGGGCCAGACTTTTTGGAAGCTGGCGATTTGATTTTAGGGAATTTGGAACTCGCCAGCCGTTTTACGTGGGACTTGGCGCATCAGGATTTATTTGGGGACACAACCTTTTACGGTAAAAAAGATGATACCCCCTACGTGTTTATCTTTTGTGGCACAGATAAATACAGCGGGCTACTCAGAATCATTAGCCAAGATGGCACAGATGGCACGGTACGACTGGCTGGCTGTGCGCTCAACAGTCGTAAAATTGTCTTGGATTTGGCAGGCGATATTCGAGAAGATAAACGTGTGGACACCGCCAAGTGGAGCCATGAAGACGCGCCACTTGTGCCCATTGCTGGGGTGCATCACGGCACGATTATGTCTGACCCACCCCCGGAACTTGTTGAGTTTGTGATGGCCGGGCTCGAGGTAGACAGCGCAAATAACTACACCCGCTGGCGGCAAACTGCCAAAGACCACAGTGAACGTGTTTACAAAGACACGCCAGCCCTAGAAAAGTGGCAACAACTCATTGTGCGCGTCATTGATGAGCGCGGTGAACCTATACCGGACTACTTTATTGAGTTTATTGTCAAAATGCCCGGTACAAGTATTTGGCAACCTTTCCAAGACGTGTTTCCCAAGTTTAGAACACACGTTCACGTCTACAAACATGATCCTAGCTTACGCTGTTTTCACATTGATTTAGACTCCGCTCGCCAGTATCAGGGAGAGCCTTTGGGCATTCGGGTGATTGCCTCATCTGGCACAGGCTTAGTTGGCTATCACGGCTATGTTGACCCGAATATAGCTGTTCCCAAAAACACAAGTAGCCCACGTGAAGATGCGTCTTCTGCTGACGACTATTTAATTGATGCCAGCGACCTCGGCTTACCGCCAAGTCTTAAAGCAAGTCATGTAGAGGGCGTTTGGGACGGTGTGATTGATCTGTCTAGTTTGAATAAAGACGTAAAGTTTTTTTACGAGTTTACAACCACGCTGCTAGAAATCCGTTTAAACCGCGAACCCTTACCACTAGCGGGTGTAAACAACCTCGTTAAGTTTCCGTTTTCTAAAACTAACCAGACCTTATCCGCGTTGGACAAAGCCTCGGCAGAAGTCCACGCGGGTGACGAAACCCGTACCGATGAACTTTTTAAGCAACTTTTGAGTGACAGTGAACGTGACTAGCCTCGAGGTCAACACTTGCGTACATAGCTAGCAACTTAACTGATTGACATGCCATCAACCGTTTGAGCCATTTAAGAGTGCGCTATTGTGCCAGTCACTTGTGCTACAAACCCTGTACAATAGCTCACATATGCCTATGCCCCGCATCATCCTAGACTGTGACCCCGGACACGACGACGCCATCGCCATGGTTTTGGCTGCCAAGCACAGTGACCTGCTTGGCATTACCACGGTAAGTGGCAACGTCGCCCTGAAGTTGACAACTCACAACGCGCTTGCTGTGGCGCAAATTTTAGACCTAGATGTGCCTGTGTATGCAGGTGCTGACCGCCCGCTCGTCATTGACCCCATTCACGCGGAGTTTATTCACGGTGAAACAGGGCTAGGCGGGCCCACGCTACCAGCGTTAACCCGGGCAGTTCATCCGCAGCACGCGGTAGATTTTATTATTGATACTGTGCGTACAACTGAGGATGTTTGGCTGGTTCCCACCGGGCCGTTTACAAATATTGCGCTAGCCCTACGCCAAGCCCCAGATATTGCTAGCCGACTAGCGGGTATTGCAGTAATGGGCGGTAGCCGCAGCTATGGCAACGTAAAAATTGCGGCTGAATTTAATATTTTCCACGACCCCGAAGCCGCTGATATTGTGTTTCGCTCAGGCGTGCCGATTATGATGTGTGGGCTGGATTTGACCCATCAATTTATGCTTTACAAAGGGGACATTGATAGCTTGCGCGGGATTAGAAATAGCGTGGCCGGCTTTACGGTGGAGTTGCTCGAGTTTTTCTCGCAGGAATACGCAAGGGCCTTTTTTGGTGACGCCCGCGCACCCTTACATGACCCTTGTGCGGTGATGACAGTCACCCATCCAGAGTTATTTGAGTTTGAAGATTTGTACGTGGTGGTTGAACTGCGCGGCGAGCACACCCGTGGTATGACTGTCGTTGACCAACGCGGGGTTCACAACGGTCTTCAAAGGGGGGCGCCGCCCAACGTGAAAGTGGCCACTACCATTAACCGCAGTGGCGCTCTGGACCTACTTCGCAAGACGCTCGAGGCTTATTGATGCTTACCCAACGCACATCCGACGTGATTCGGTTTCAACACGTCACCAAAACTTATTCACGCACGCACACCCACGCGCTCAAAGATGTCACCTTTCGGATTGAAAAAGGCGAGTTTATCTACATCACGGGGCATTCTGGGGCAGGTAAGTCCACCTTACTATCGCTTATTTTGCGGCGCGTTTTGCCGAGTGAAGGCACGGTGCAACTCCTTGGGCAAGACGTGAGCCAAATTCGCAAAAGCCAGTTACCGCTCGTGCGCCGAAAAATTGGCATGGTCTTTCAAGATCACCGTTTGCTAGACCACATGAGCAGTTTGGACAACCTCATTTTTGCGCTTCGGGCCACCGGGCAACGTGGCAACTTAGAGCAACGTGCCATGACCTTTTTGCGGCAAGTTGGCCTTGCCCACAAGCGCAAAGCTTACCCGATTGAACTTTCACTCGGTGAGCAGCAGCGCATCGCCATTGCCAGAGCCATGGTCATCAACCCGCCTTTACTCTTGTGTGATGAGCCCACTGGCAACCTCGACCCAGACACAGGTTGGGAGATCATTCAGCTTTTAAACGACATCAACATTAAAGGCACTACTGTGCTGGTGGCAACCCACGCGCGCGAGTTGGTGGACCAACTGCGCCGCCGCACCATTGTGCTACGTAGCGGGCAAATTGTGCGTGACGACAAAAGTGGTGGTTATTCTCTGTAGTCTGAAGAAATTCTTGTGCATTTCAGGTGAGTAGATTGACCCATCTACACCTGTGATATGAGCATGGCAGGAGCGTAAAGTCAACTATTGAAGGGGCTGTTCTGGTGCTTCTTGGATACTGAGATTGTAAATTGTAAATAAAGTTATAAAGCAGTGACCATCACAAAAAGCTATCCCCATGCTATGTGTAAAATACAGGCATGCATCATATTGTGGCAGTTCGAGATACGAATAATCACGAAACTCGCGTGGCCTTAACGCCAGTAGTTTGTAAAAAACTTGTGGACTTGGGCATGCAGGTCACGCTCGAGGCCGGCTTTGGTGAGCGCCTTCACCTAACTGATAGTGCCTACCATGACGTGGGTGTAACATTAAACGCTCGAGCTGAGGTTTTAGCCGCAGCGGGCGTCCTGGTAAGTTTGCACCCACCCGCCCAAGACGACTTGGCACAACTCCCTGAAGGTGCAGCCGTCGCTAGTTTTTTAGACCCGTTCCGACAAGCAGACTTAATTAAGTACTTAGCCTCGAACAAGTTAAGTGCTTTGGCGATGGAACTTATTCCCCGCTCTACCTATGCCCAAAAAATGGACGCACTCAGTTCGCAAGCCAGTTTAGCGGGTTACGCTGCGGTCATTGGTGCAGCAGACAGAATCAACAAAGCCCTACCCATGATGACCACGCCAGCAGGGACAATAGCCCCAGCGCGGGTATTTGTAGTGGGTGTGGGTGTGGCTGGTCTTCAAGCCATTGCCACCGCTAAACGCTTGGGCGCACGGGTTGAGGCTTACGACACCCGCCCAGTTGTTGCCGAACAAGTTGCTTCTTTAGGGGCTAAGTTTGTAAGTATAGACGTTGGCGAAACTGGACAAACCGCCCAAGGTTACGCCAAAGCCCTCACAGATGAGCAACTCGCCAAACAACGTGCGCAAATGGCGAAACACTGTGCCAACGCAGACATCATCATTACCACCGCGCAACTGTTTGGCCGCCCTGCCCCACGCATTATCACGGCTGAGATGGTGGCCGGCATGAAACCCGGTAGCATCATTGTGGACTTGGCAGCATCTACTGGGGGCAACGTTGAGGGTAGTAAGGCAGATGAGGACGTTGTGGTGGACGGCGTCACCATTGTTGGCTTTGTGAATTTCCCCGGCACAGTGGCACGGGATGCCTCGCAGATGTATGCCAGCAATATTGCGAGCTTGCTCGAGCACCTCTGGGATAAAGAGTCCAAGACCATCACCTTTAACCTAGAAGATGACATCACCCAAGGCACGCTGCTGACCCACCAAGGTGAAATTCGTGATGAGCGCGTGCGAGAAGCGGTTAACGGCTAGGTTTGTCCGTTCACCCGCAAACATCTAGCGTTATCTTTGTTGGCAATGACGTTCTACTAGCTGATGTCTTAGCCAAGATAACGTCATCAATCCACAACACAGATATTCGCTATTTGCTAAAGACATCAACACAAACTTGAAAACGTCTTACACATCTCGTCATACCTACACAATCAACCACGATGAGACGCATCCTATACGCTTAACTCAGTTCAGACACATCTACAGGAGGCATCACCTATGGCCGTTGAAATTACCGTACTTCACCTGTTCACCTTTGTACTCGCTATTTTTTTGGGCTTTGAACTTATTAACAAAGTCCCTAGCCAACTTCATACGCCGCTTATGTCCGGTGCCAACGCCATTTCGGGTGTGACCATTGTAGGTGCAATTGTAGCAACCGAAGTTGGCAGCAGTTTTAGTAACTTTTTAGGCGTACTTGCGCTTATTTTTGCCACCATCAACGTGGTCGGTGGGTATTTGGTAACCGACCGTATGTTAGGCATGTTCAAAAAAGGTGGAGGCGGTGCGTCACCTACACCTCAAACATCTGGCAGTAATCCGGTGGCCCAACTCATGAAGATGTTCCGTCCCAAGGAGCGTTCATGATTATTCCGTTCATCATCAACATGACGTACATTGCGGCGTCTATTTTGTTTATTTACGGCCTCAAAATGCTCAGCAATCCGGACACGGCTCGGCGTGGCAACCGCGTGTCAGCCGTCGGGATGCTCATCGCGGTCATTGCGACGCTGATGCAAGCAGGCATCGGCTTGCCGCTCGTGTTTACTGGCTTGGTGATTGGTACAGCAATAGGTGTTGTCACCGCGCGCGTTGTCAAGATGACTGCCATGCCCGAAATGGTGGCGCTGTTTAACGGGTCGGGTGGCATTGCCAGTTTGCTGGTGGGTTGGTCAGAGTATAACCGTGGCATTGTGGTGAATCCGGCGATTGCCTTAGCGGTGTTTTTGGCGGTACTTATTGGCGGTGTGACGTTCTCGGGTAGTTTGGTTGCCTTTGCCAAATTAGCTGGGCGCTTACCCGGTAGACCTATTTTGTTCAAAAATCAGCACATCTACAATGCAGGACTTTTGGTGTTAGCGGTACTGCTTGGCGTTATTTTTATGTCAACAAGTGGTAGCCGACACCTGCTGGTTTATCTTATTTTTTTGGTCGTGCTAGCTGCGGCGCTTGCTTTGGGTGTGCTGGCCGTGATTCCCATCGGCGGGGCAGACATGCCGATTGTGATTTCGCTCTTAAACAGTTACTCGGGCTTGGCGGCAAGTGCAGCTGGATTCATTATTGAAAACAACGTGCTCATTGTAGCGGGGTCGCTGGTGGGGGCGAGCGGGCTTATCCTCACGAACATTATGTGTAAGGCAATGAACCGTTCGCTTACCAATGTATTGTTTGGTGGGTTTGGCGGGGTTGCCCAAGAAGCAGGTGAGGCCGTTACTGGCGAGGTCAAAGCCATTAGCCCGATGGATGCCTATTATATTTTGGAAGCCGCTAACAGAGTCATTTTTGTACCAGGTTATGGGATGGCGGTGGCTCAAGCCCAGCACACCGTGCGGGAGCTAGCAACCTTGCTCGAGGACAACGGTGCAGACGTAAGCTACGCCATTCACCCGGTTGCTGGGCGAATGCCCGGTCACATGAACGTGTTGCTGGCAGAAGCCAACGTACCCTATGAACAACTCGTTGGCCCAGACGACGTGAACCCACAGATGGACACAGTGGATGTCGCCATTGTGATTGGTGCAAACGACGTGGTGAACCCGGCTGCCCGCGAAGACAAGAGCAGCCCGCTCTACGGCATGCCCGTGATTAACGTAGACGATGCCCGCACTGTGTTTGTACTCAAGCGCTCAATGAACCCCGGCTTTTCCGGCGTGCAAAACCCGCTGTTTTTCAAAGACAACACGAGGATGTTGTTTGGGGATGCGAAGTCAATGGTGGGCGCGTTAGCGACAGAGTTCAAAGACGACGACTAAGGTGTAGCTCGAGGCTACCCTATCAAAGGGTGACGCCTCGAGCTACATCTATCTAAATAGTGCTAAGCAAACTGAGCACCAAAAGCTTTGACATCATCTAGCTTGGCAGGTGTATTAAAACTCGGTATCTCGAGCCGTTCATACTCTGAGAAATTAAGCATCTCTATACCAATAACGTTGCCTTGTACGTCAACATCCACATAAATATCAAGGCTTAACTCGAGTGTCTCAGCCGCTTGTACATCTTTGACAAGCTCGATGTAAAGTGCGTCGGCATCTTTGTCTATTTGTAATGTCATACGCCCTCCTTGACAATCATCATGACTATTTAGGTCTCACAACTGTAATAATTTTTGCTACGCTGATAACTTCATGAGTGATGCTGTCTTTGTAGGTAAATTCAGTATAGACTACCCGCAATTTTTGACGGCGTCCTAGGGTGCGCTCTACAACTATTTTACCTTCGTTGTTAAATTTCCTGTCTGGACGCTCGAGTACATCCTGTATCTGTTGCTTACTAATTGAGCGCACTTTCATGCGTTTTTGAGCGTGATACGTGTAGATGATGTCGTCATATCTCGGCATGGTGTTGGTCACAGGGGTTCATGAAGTAATGCATGTTTTGTTCTTGACACCCATTGTGGTGCAGCGGCTGTTCTCTCTCGCAACGCTAAGGTTAACTGTGCTGCGTGATGATGAACATGGCGCATGTTGTAGATAAGTATTTCCGTAAGACTATAATCTTTATTTTTAGAAACAAAGCGCCGCTCATTTTCTTTGCCAGTCACACTAAGGATAACTTCACGAAGTTTGTCACGACAATACGCCAAATAGGTGAGTAACTCTTGCCTTGAATAAACACGTTCTGGCAGTTCACCGTCAGGATTTAATTCACTCAGCGTAAACGGTTTTGGCGGTTGAAACTCAGCCGGATTATGTGACAGGTAATAGTCTAAGAAAAAGAGTGTGTGGTAACTCATATACCAAAAGCTAAACGTACCCACCTCAGCTTCCCAAAGATAGCTTGGGCAGTCTGTGATGGCATTTTCAAGCATATCAATGCTAGCCCCAAACTGTTGCCATAAAGCGTCTTGTAGTGGCTTGCTCATCTAAGCCGATCTAACATTAAGGTGGCGGCTTTGTAACAATATGCTTCGGGAAATATGTTGGGCATTACTACTGCCCCAAGTCATACGTCGTCGTCTGGTCACGGTTAATCTGAATAACTTGCTCCAAAGGCCTCACGTCAGGTGCTTCAATCCGCATGGTGTAGCTACCAACTTCAATGCCTTCAACGCGCAGTTCGCCTGCCTCAATATCACCAACGAGTATGCCGTTCAAAAAAACTTGACCAGTTTGGATACCTGAGAGAATGCGCAGTGCGCCAGTTTCTGTTTGGGGTTGCTCGAGTACCAAGGTGGCAACCTCAGCCGGAAAAACGGTCACGCCACCTGTTTGGTCAGCGTAGTTGGGGGCAGTAAGTTGCACGTCGTAGCGACCCGGGGGGATACCCTCGAGCTGAAACTCACCGGCGTCATCTAGCACCCCAAGCTCCTCACCGTTAATGAATACCCTTGCGCCACTCACGTTGCCG
>JBCCOX010000148.1:0-9218 GCA_039025155.1 Deinococcota bacterium
CATCCATCCGATAATAAATAGAGTGGTTAAATGGTGTTTTTGTAGGGTCATCACATACGTACTTTCTTGGCAAGTGTGCTCAGTGATTTAGCAGTCATTGGCTGATGAAACCAGATACCAAGTCCGCTGAGAGGTGTGTTGTGTCGGACTTGGTATCACATAGTGGAGGAGTGTCTAGAGTCTTCTAAGAGGTTTTGCTAACGTCAACGTTGTTCAGCGGTAGTGGTTACGGATAAGCACACTTAACCATCTGACAAACGTGTCTAGAATGTCCCGTGGATACTTGTAGCAATCACACGATAAGGTGAGATGCCGCAAGATTAGATGATTTTGCTGGACTTACGTTAGTGATACGACCGTATCAGCATCACGTGCAACTGCTATTAAACGTAATGGACTACTCGAAATCTTCGATGTTAGCTAAAATATCGTTGACTTCGCGTTCAATGCGGGCAACGGCTTCTTCGGCAGTCGCAGCACCAATCCAAACTTCGCCAAGTTCTTGCTTCCACAACGAATCAAATGCTGAGTACATAGGGTGGATGGGATCGTACATAGTTTGTAGTCCCTCAGTGCCAGCTAAAAAAGCTGCTTTGTTGCTACCAGGTAAAGCTTCTGGGTCGAGAAAACGTGGATCACTGCGGAACTCACTAAGCGCAGGTGTCATGAGTTGTAGATCAAGTAATAAGTTGACGCCGGCAGCTTCGGGCGCAGCTAAATACTTGACAAGTTCCCAAGCTTCTTCAGGATGGTCGGTACTACTTGAAATGGCAAAACAGCTACCATCTGCCCGGTTAACAGCTTGACCGGACGCGCCTATAGGTAAAGGTGCAAAGTCAAAGTTGACGCCCTCCGCATTTAAGTAACGAGGCACGCGCCAGTGACCGACAACTTGCATAGCAGATTTACCTGCAGCAAACAAATCTGTAATATCTGCCCGGTCTTCGTCTGAAGGCATGACGTTGTGTACGTTAATTAAATCTGCAACCCACTGAATGGAGGCAATGGCCTCATCGCTGTTTCCAATAAAGGTGGTGGGGTTACGAATATCATCAAATAGGCCCTGGCCGGTGTTGCTCCAAACCACCATGGGCCAGTAGTTGCGGAACGTGTCCACGCCAAATTGGTCGTTGCGCCCGTCACCGTCTTGGTCAATGGTGAGTGTTTGGGCGGTTGCTAAAAAGTCGTCCCAAGTCCAACCTGCTTCAGGGTAAGGCACGCCAGCAGCATCAAACATATCTGTGTTGTAAAACACCACAAGGGCAGCACTGTCAATAGGTAAACAGTAAACTTCACCGTCAATGGTGTAAAGATCAAGAATGGTGGGGTCATACTGACTCATGTCGATGTTGTCTTGCTCAATTAAATCATTGAGGGAAAGCATAGCCCCTTTGCTTGCAAGTGAATAAGCAACGTGGGTGGCTGGATAAAAGACATCAGGCGCGGAGCCGCCAGCAATGGTTGTTTGTAACTTTGTGTAGTAGTCGGTACTACTGCCGATGTTTTCGTACTCTACGTTGATGCCTGTGTCTGCTGTGAACGCCTCCATAACGGGTGTGGCAACGTTATCAACCCGGGCTTGATCCCAACGCATGAACCATTTGATTGTTGTTTGGGCAAAGCTGCTCGAGCCCAACCCCAAAACCATAACGAACGCAAACGTGTAAATAAGAACTTGTTTTTTCATAAATTACCTTTCCTGAGCGTAAATGACGTAACTATCCTGAACGAAAACGGTACTAATAGTGATTAACCCTTTGCACCTCCTGATCCTGTCAAGGAGACACCACTAATGAAGTATTTTTGGGCAAAGAAAAACACAAGAAGAGGGACCACCATGGCGGCAGCGGCGGCGGCCATGTACAAGTGCCATGCAGTGAAATAGTCATTGCGGAAGGCAGCTAAGCCAACTGGCACGGTGTAGTTTCGTTCGGAGCTTAAATAAATGAGCGGTCCTAAAAAATCTTGCCAAGTAGACATAAACTCAAAGACAGCAACAGCGCCTAGGGCCGGCCTTGCCAGCGGCATAATGATGCCCCAAAAGCGCTGAAAAGCGTTGGCACCATCAATCTTGGCGGCTTCGTCAAGGTCTAGAGGGATGGTCATAAAGTACTGCCGCAGCAAAAAGATAGAAAACGCGCCCCCAAAAAAGTTGGGCACAATTAAAGGTAAAAAGGTGTCGAGCCAGCCCAGATACTTAAATAAGATGAAGCGCGGAATGATGAGCATATGAAACGGGATCATCATGGTGCTAAGCACAACGATGAACAAGATATTGCGTCCCGGAAAGCGAAAGCGCGCAAAGCCGTAGGCCACAAGCGCTGAACTTAAAACTTGTCCCAATACACTAAAAGTCGTAATGATAAATGAGTTAATGTAATAGCGTCCAAAGGGTCTGGCAGTTAGGGCATCAGGATAGTTTTGCCACTGAACAGGGTTAGGGATCCACTCTGGGGGAGATACGAGCGTTTGTTGCTCTGTTTTGAGCGATGTACTGACTGTCCACGCAAAAGGAATAAAGATGAGCACAGCACCTAGCGTGAGCACAATGTAAATACCTACCAGTGAAAGTGTGCGTTTTAAACGGTAGTTAGGCTGTTTAACCCGACCTGTGAGACTAGCCATTACTTGCCGTCCTTAATTTCTGCTTCGTAGAAGACCCATGCTTTTGAAAAGCGGAAAACCAGTAAGGTTAAAGCGATAATGATGAAAAATACGATAATCGCCATCGCTGATGCATAACCCATACGAAAATCACGGAAGGCTGTGCGCCACAGATAGTAGGTAAAAAATAGCGATTGATTGCGCGGCCCACCCTCGGTCATGACATAGGCCTGAGTAAACAATTTGAAGGTGTCAATCATGCCAGTGATAAGGTTGAAGAAAATAACAGGCGTGAGTAGCGGTAAAGTAATGCGCCAAAACTTGGCAGCGGGGCCTGCGCCGTCTATATCTGCGGCAGCGTAGAGCTCCTGCGAAATACCTTGCAGACCGGACAAGTAGATAATCATGTTGCGGCCTGCGGCAACCCAAACGGCCATAATCATGAGTGAGGGTAAAACCAGCACAGGGTCGTCCAGCCAGCGCGGGCCGGGCACGCCAAAAACTTGCTGGATAAAGCCGTTGATGACGCCGTATCGTGGGTTGTAAATCCATGCCCAAACAAGCGATACAGCCACAGGCGGTAGAACAACAGGAAGATAGTAAACAGTGCGCCAAAAGCCCACAAACTTAACTTTTTGGTTGAGGAGTATGGCTGTTGATAGCGCCACTATGATGCCTAAAGGAACGCGCCCAAGCCCGTAGAGGATGGTGACCTCGAGCGATTTGCGAAATAACCTGTCTGTAAACAGCCGTTGGAAGTTACGCCAACCCACAAAGCGAGGCTCGCCAATGAGGTCCCAGCGATGAAAACTCAAATAAACAAGACCGATCATTGGGCCGACTACAAAGATGAGAAAGCCAATAAGCCAAGGCAAAATAAACATGTAGCCAGAAAAGGCTTCAACTTGTGCTGCCGACCAAGTTGACAATTTGAACATCTTAAATTGCCGCTTGGGCTTGAGTGTGCTTTGCATGTAACCTCCTTAAAAAACCTAGCTAGAAGTTGTCTAAATCAAAACGTGTATCTTTTTCTTCATGTGATGTGAGGTCATTATTCTGTGCACTAACCGGAAATCAGCTTAAAAAGTCGTGATGTGAGGTGTGCTCGAGCATCCATGCTGAACCATAGTTAACGAATACTTTCTAGCTAAAAATCACATCATCAAATAGTCTCTTAAACGCTTGCTCCAGGAAATGCACGTTCAGCAAGATCAGGTCGGGTTAATTTTGTAAGGGCCTCAAAAAAGTAGTAATCACCGTAAATAAGCGCATGATCCATGTAGCCGTGCGGTACAGAGCGTGAGCCTTGTTGCAGTAAAGCCGGCATGTTTGTGTCTTGAGTGTTGTAATTGCGCCACAAGGAATGGGTTATTTGGGTTGCGAGTTCATGCCACACAGCAGCTTGGTCAGCGTGATGTTCTGCCCGCTGTAGCTCGAGCAACCCGCAAGCATAGACGGCGGCGGCTGAACTGTCGCGGTAGGTATTTGGAATATCTGGACTGTCATAATCCCAAAAAGGCACAAGGTCTTTAGGTAAGTTGTGCTGGGCGTATAACGCAGTTGCGCGTGAGGCTGCTAGAAAGCTTTCACGTGCTGTATACAAATAAGCTGTAGCAAAGCCGTACTGCCCCCAAGCGTGACCGCGTGACCAGCAACCGTCAAAACTGAACCCTTGATGCGTTTCTTGACGTACCAAAAGCCCGGTATCAGGATCAAAATCACCAACTTGGGCAATAGAGCCATCTGACCTTAGAAGGGTTAAGCGGCTCGTTTGGGCGTGTTGGGTAGCAATGTTTGCGTAGCGAGCGTCACCACTAGCATGACTTGCCCAATAAAGTAGCTCGAGGTTCATCATTACGTCGATATTGATGCGCCCGCGATCTTTGCGGCTGCCATCTGGCGTGCCCCAAGCTTGTAAATACTCACCTTTGGCGTTGAAACGCTTAATTAACGTGCCTGCTGCATGAAGGGCGTTGGCACACAAGCTATCGTCCCCGGTGATGCGCGCGCCCAAAACATGTGACAGGTAAAAAATAAAGCCAAGGTCATGGGTGGCAACGCTGTCTTTAAGCCAGCTTAGTTTGTTAGCCCAGTGCCGGGCAGCGTCTTCAAAGCGACTGTCTTGGGTGTGGGCAAAGGCGAGCCACAGCAAACCGACCCAAAAACCATCCACCCAATGTCTCGAGTCACGGTCTTGCGCAACGGACGTCCACATTGACCCCTTACAAGACTCTGGAAATTCCTTTAAGGTGTTCATGTTGGTCTCGATAATCTCGAGGCTGAGGTTAACAGCTTGCTCTAAATCAGCGTTCGATATTGATGTATTAGACATTGAGACATTAGACATGGCAGATAACCTCACTTTCACCAGCAGGAATTGCTAGACGGAGGAGGCTGAGGTCGTCGTTGTAGTGAGCCTGGACAGGTGAACCGTTGAGATGTATGTGCGCCGGGCGTTGGGGCAGCCTCAAACTTACAAAGGTTGCGGATGTTGTTTGAATTTTCCAATGGTAATGTGCCGTGCCAGTGTCAGAACCATCAGTGTTAGAACTATCAACATCAGAACTATCAGCCTTGGAACGATTAACATCAGAATCATCAAGCCCGTAAGCCACTTGAATGGGAACATCTGCACTGAGCCAAAGCTGCTGTTTAATCCACAGGTTAGTTGCCTCACCAACAAGTAGTTTTTGAATCTTGTCGTCAGTGAGCGTGTAACTTAACCAGGATGCATCCGTTTCAATATCCGCTGACCAAATGCCGTCACACTGGTCGGCAAAGGCAGTTAAGATGTGGGTGTTGTCCCGACTAGCTTGAAGAACATGACCTCTCTTGGCGTTAACAGATGTCACCGCAAACTCAGCTAAATTAAGTGCTACTAAAAAAGAGGTTGCTTGCGTGGGTTCAGGTGGTGCGATTGTCAATGCATACTGCATCCGCCGGATGATCCAGTCGGGTTTGGCTGAGGTGGGATTGGCGGTAATTTCTTCTTCGTGCTGGGTATATTGAAAGTCGGCAGGCTGGGCAATATGGACATGCATGGTGCTCTTACCTGCATGGACGCTAAATGTTTGGTCGTCTACAACTTGGGGTGCTTCGTCAAGTTGTAACTGCCAGTCAAAACGGCGGTTGTGATTTGCACGCAGGGTGTCATAAATGACAACGAGGTCACCGTCTAAAAATAAGACTTGCCGGGTAAATTGGCGCAAGCCTAAATCCGGGTGGTAGGCTCTAGCAGCTTCACCCCGCATGTAGCTCGAGCTTCCTAGGTTGAACGAGCCTTCTAAACGCCCGCCCCATTCAGGACCAAGCTCACGAAAGGCGTTGTAGCCGCCTTCGTGATATTGCCCTTGACCGTCAACCAATATGGTGCTGTGGTGTTTGGAAGATTTGGCTCTGCTGTAGCCTTCATCTACAACTAAATAGTCCTCACCCTGAACTAGGATAAAGCCGTTTTCATCTGGGTGAGCATGACCTGCGCTAATGGTTTGCCAGTCACGTAAGCGGTTGTAAGCTTGCCCTGCTGACCAGGCTTTGTGCCCCGTGGGTGAGCCGCACTTAAACGCTAAAAAAGTAGCATCAGCGTGCCAACTAGTACGGCTACTGACCAGCCCCATGTCTGGGTAGGCCTGTACGAGGCTGCGTGTATCTAAAGGTTGATGGGCAACGTTGGGGTTGTACCAAAGGAACTCGAGCACCGCTTCCGGCAAGACGCCAGGTTTTACAAGGCCTTCGCGCCCTTCCCTAAGCCATTCACCATTACTGTGAAACTCATCAGTAAAGGCTTGAATATGACCCAAGTCATAAAGGCTGGCGAGGCGATGGTTAATAGCTGCTGAGTGAGAGCTACGGCGGTCATGACAGTCACCAAAATTGGCAGTGTTAATTAAGTTGGGCGCACTTAGATAAAGCCTAAAGTCACCTGCACCACGTAAAAAGTCACTGTCGTGTAGGTCGATGGCCTCTTCTTGCTGCACTAAATCTGCGTAGATTAAAAACCAAATAAACCCATAGCGCCAGTACAAGGGGCCTTCATAGTCAGAGCCATCGTCTGGCATGAGGGGTAATACGGTTTGAAAATTTGCGAGCGCTCGGTCTGACCACTGCTTTGTTTCTGGATATTCATGTTTGAGTGCATAGGCCGTGGTGGCTAAGCCTACGTAACAAATCCAGTTGTGATTTTGCCAGTAGGCTGAACTCCACCATTGCCCTTCGGTCTCAACTGCAAATTCAAAAAGGCAGATACCTTGGTGATGGAGTTTGTCCCGTAGTGCGTGTCGTTCTTCAAGTGGTAGATCATCTTTAAGCCAGTCGTAACCCAAACTTAATCCAAACAGGAGCCAAGCTGCATCAAGGTCGTGATCGGGCATACGTTCTTTGCCCCAACTTGGATAGCCTAGGGCAACGTTGATCCAGCGCCGGGCAATCTCTAAATAGTGTGGCTCTTGACTGAGGACGTAAGCCAGTCCGAGGTTGGCAACTGCCATGCCAATATAAGTAATAGAATCACTCGGGTGTTCGGCAGGCGGTAGATAATCCGCGTAAGACTGAGCTTGGTCAAGCAGACGGGCATACCGTGCTTGATGGCTAGTAGCAGCTAACTTGCGCCACGTTTCGATGCTACGAGGTCGTAAAAAAAGGGCGCTCATGACATCATCGAAGCTGAAGATGATGACGTGAGTTGTTGAACGGGGTCTAAAGCTTTATAGCGTGCCATGTACTGGGCGCTTTTGCCATAAATACGGGCGATGAGCAGGTGACGCTTCTGGTGAGGATGTTGTGATCGCCCTGGACAAGTTGCCAGCAAAAGCTCGAGCGGTTGATTGGCGCTAAGCTCGAGCTGAAAAGTTTGCCCTTGATAGGTCGTGGTAGCGATGAGGTCGGTATGAATGTGGGCTCGAGCTGTTAAGTCAACAAAAACACCCGCACCTTGGTTATTGTCGTCGTCATTGTAATAATCGCTGTAAGATTGCTGAAGCTCCTCAAAAGAAATACCGTCAGGATGGGTAAGTTGCCACTCACCATCCGTGTGACAAAGCCAGTCATAGTTGTGGTCACTATCTGACTGCAAGCAAAATTTATCAACCAAGGCATCTTCATCTACATTGACGATTCTCGACATGTTGACATCGCTGTAAAGCGTGTCGGCGTGTAAACAAATAGCATCATCTAAAGAGCTATCTGACGAGCTAGTTACATAGCCGCCACCCTGCGCTTGTGATTGACCGTCCACAACAATGGTGTTGTGCGCAAGCGTTTGCTGATACCAACTGACGCGTGCAGGAATACCGTAAAGCGGCGTGCCAGCATCTTGCGAAAACGGCCAAATATTGAGGCTGAGGCGATCAAGGTGGCTGTGACTGCCAGCATAATTTCCGTAAGGCAAACACGCGCTGAGCGTAGGTGTAGTGAGCATGACGACGCCTGCTGAGGCAAGATGAGTTGTGTGTTGCTTAGGTGTTAAGTTAGCGTCTTGAGGGTCATCATCAAGGGCGTGTTTAGCAAATAAAAGGGCTGTCCAGCGGTCTCTTGGGGTGCCGCGTCGTGCGTAGGCCTGCTGTAAAAGTTGCGCGTAGTGCATGTGAGGTTGACGTGCAAGTGCAACTTCGTAGACATCACAAATTTCGGTGTCGTAAATACTCTCTTGCCAATATGAGCCATCATTTAATTCGACGATGCTGCCATTTGGTTGGCTAAGGACTACGAACGCCTCCCACATACTGGCAATCGTCGTCCCTTGTGACGTTTGGTAACTGTAGAGGTTGATGCCATTCGACAGGGCAGCCTCCGCTAACTGACTCAAAGCTAGGGCGACAAAATTGTGGTAATACGGTGTGACTTCGTACTGAAAACCATCAGCTAAGATTGAGGCATCAACATGGGCTTTGAAGCCGCCTGGGCCGTCAATGCTGCGGTCAATAAGATCAGTGTCTTGCAGGCTGAAACCAATCGAGCCTAGCGCGGCAATAAGCCAAGCAACGTAATTACTTTTGACTTTGTCTTGAGCAATTAAGCTGTCGTGGGCGCGGCTGAGCGTACGGGCGATAGGGTAGAGGAGCTGCTCGATAATCTCTGTGTGGTGTGCTGTAGGGAGACTATCTTGAATCATGTCAAAAGCTTGGATAAGGGGTACGGCCCAGATGGCTTCAGACAGCGCCTGATTAAACGCCCGACCTTTGGTCATCCATGCCTCAGCGTCTTCATCACCAGCAAACTGCTGATATTTTGTGGCGTAGTCGAGCAGAATTGTGCTGACAGCTTGGGCATAAGTTGAATTGTCTTGGAGCTTAAATAAGCAGGCGGCGTCTCGAGCTGCATCAGCAAGTTCGCGGTGTCGCCATACCCGCCAACCACCCTCAAAAGGTTCACCTGTATACACCTTGCCCAGTAACGACCTGTGCTGCGTAGGGTTGCTAGGGTCGTAACGAAGGGGCAACCAAGTGTCTTGACAGACATACTTGTGAAGCCAGCCTCCTGGTTTGGTGGGAACCTCGAGCCCTCGAGCAATGCTGGCATCAACCCGCGCTTGCACACGCGCCTGCAGTGCGCTATACCACGGCAGTGCTCGAGCTTTTTCTTGAAGTTGGGACCAATCTTGTGTAAATAGCGGCATA
>JBCCOX010000149.1:0-9180 GCA_039025155.1 Deinococcota bacterium
AGCGGGTCTAGGGTTGCTTTAAGCAAACTACAACTAATAAACCCGACCATGATAAGCGCAAATAGATGGGTGACGACCTTGCGTGACAAGGAGCTCTGTGACTTTGCTGCAATATTGAGCTTGTGTGCGTGTAATTCAGCTTGGCGTTTTGCTAACCTATCAGCCTGTTGGTGACGCAAGCTTATACGTTTCCAGATAGCCGAAAGCCACAGCCCAAAGGTTCTGGGAAGTAGTTGTATATAGTCAGGTAAACGGCTGAAAAACTCACGTAATCCAAACGCACCTAAGACAAATATAGGTACTGCAAATGACGAAAAGTAGGTGTAGATACGCACTTGCCAATTGGAACCAGCCGATATACCCAAAAAGTCAATGGCCACGCCGATGGCCAAAAGTAGTCCAAACGACCCGTAAAGTGTCAACAAAAAGAGTCGCTCAACAGGTGTTTTACGCAACCTGACTAAAGCGCGTGCTAGTAGTGCTAACCACGTTGTAAAGGAAACAGCGAGCAAGACGAACCGAAACGATGACACGATTGTGTAAGCGCGCCTGCTCACCCAATCGTTGCGCACAAGTGCATAGGGGTCACTTTGTGTTTCACCGGTTTCACGAACTGCACCAAAACCGTCAATAATGCTTGCCAAAATACGCTGACTTTCACTTTCGTGTGGGTATACATACCATTGCACAATAAACATCAGCATCATAGAAGTGCCAACCATTAAGGCAAAACGGCGCATAGTTGGGCGCAGGTCACGGCGTGCTTTAGGAAAAAACCATAATGCAACTGAGGCTGCACTGTAGCTGATAAAACTGGCGTAAAAAAACATAGACCCAAAAAAAGCGTTGAGCGATACCAAGGTGAAAACAAGCAGGTAATGCACAACCACCCAAGCGGCTGTGACTTGCCATTTGCGGGTGTCTTTAGACAATTGAAAACTGCGTAAAAATGACAATGATACAAGCAGGGTTAGAGTAGCTGTGAGTTTTTCGTGATTTCCCCTCGAGATAGTAAAGATAAGCTCGGGGACCAAAAAGAGTGATGTAGCTGCAAGCAGGCCCAAACGGCTCGAGCCCAACCAACGACGAAACGCAGCATAGCCAAAGGTCGCCATAAATAGATTGCCGATAAGCGGCGTAACCCAGCGTTGCAACTGTGCTACAGGCATGTTCCAAACCATGCCTAAACTAGCTGCCCACACCGAATAACCGTACCCATGAGAATAACTGTTTGGGTATTTAATGCGCCGCCAGTCTTCCAAACTGCCAACCATTTGGGTAAAGATAGCACTGTCTACCTCTCCCCAATGTCCGCGGTAGCGCAATACAAAATACAAACCCGAAGCAACGCCTACCCACATTGCTAGCAGCAGATAGGTGGCTTCACTTGTGCGCGCTTGGGCTCGCGCTTGAGCTGGAGTGGTTGTTTTGTTCCGTGAACCCCATGACCGCCATGAACCAGGACGCACTGACGGTGGCACTTGTCCTAAGGTAGAACTTGTAAATACTTTGCTACCTAGCGCGGTAACAGTTGACCACAGCGTTGCCCACAAAGTTGCTGCTGCACTCTGTCTCATGCTGTTTTCCAAGTCCGCCAAAAGGCTAAGGTGATAAGACTAAAAGCTACGGCTAACATAACGATATAGCGCAAGTAACCTCTTGTAGGTAACCACAGGGCGTCGCTAAAACCTACCCTAGGTGTGGGTCTAACATAAAGCGTTTCGGGCATGCTCAAGGGTACGTTAGCTGTAAATACCAACGGCAAATTACCGCGTTGCCTTGGTGTCCAGACCAGTTGATGGGTGACTGTTTCACGCCCCGGCACCAGTAGCGTCTCCCAAAGTCGAACTGTTTCATTGCCAATACGTAGTTCAGCAGGACCAAACCAGTCAGCGATGCCGTCATTATGAATCTGTATAGTGACACGCTGAGGAACGTATATTTGTGGTGTATCAGCGATAATCTCAACGCTGAGTTGTGCTGGTGTTGCGTATTCACGCTGCCAAGTGTCTGTTAGTCGGTTGTAGCTGAGTGCGTAGACACCTTCGCCTTCAAGTGAGCCTAGTAAGGTCTCTATTAAAGCGCCACTCATCTGTGCACCTTCAGACATAACAAGCGTAAAGTGAAACCCTGTTTCTGTTGTACGCATACCGCGAATTTGAGCATTTTCAATCATCATTGTGTCACCTGGAAAAGCCTCGAGCCAACTGCGCATATTATCCACGGACCTACCTTCGCGGTAGTCTTCAAGTAAGTCTTTATGCGCCTGCCACGAAGCTGGGTCCGTAGGTGGTGACAGCGTGAACACAGCGTGTTCAAAGTTAGCCTGGTGAATTTCAACAGTGTTAAGACTGCTGTAGATAATGTAATCATCGAGTGCGTAAATAGCTTCTTCAATGTTACCTGGTCTAGCTACGAGTAACCCTTGTTCTTCGTCGCGCGCGTCAATAGTCTCGAGCGTCCATGCATCTAGGTGTGCGTCTTGGTTGAGGTTGTGACTACGTAAGATGCGCCCGTCTCCTAAGTTCCACACACCACCCATAGCGTGCTCGAGGTGTAAGCGCTCGTCAATGGGACTTACATACAACCTAGGCGCACGAAAATACGCTGAATGAAATTCTCCTCGAAATCCGGGAGGTAATCCTAGAGCTTGAACTTCATTCAAAAAGGTATCGTTGAGCAAATAGGGCGCAGCCAAGGTGGCTGGTTCTTGATTGTCAATACCAGCTAGCCACGATTGGTATTCGTCGGCTTGGGCACTGTAAAAGTAAATACCTTCAGACCCCCCATAACCTTCAGGAGGCTCTACAAATGTCACGAGCGGCCACTGGCTAGTTGTAACCCACTTTGGAAAGCGTTCAGGTTCAATAGCAATAATTGTGTCGTCCCCGATGGTAAGTTCATCTTCATAAGCGAGTGGGCCTGCTACATGAATACCATAGTCCCAATGAAAGTCATTAAATACCTTCCAAGAGTAGCGTAAAGACGTTCGCGTGCGCTGTTTGGGTTCAGGGCCAAACAAGCCTTGGGCTGGAAACGACCCAGCCCGGATGACTAAGCGGGTCTGCCTCGAGCCCGGTTCTAAATTATAGGTTGCAAAAGGTGATTCAAAGTCAACCTCGGGCGCGTTGCTGAGCGAGTTGATGCGGTAAATTCCTCCGTTGTAAAAGCCTACTGTTGAGTTAAAGCTAAACGTTTCACGCTCGATGTTATAATAAAATGTGTGGGGATTGCGTTCGTACCACCTCGAGCGGGCTGTGCCTACCCCTAAATGAGGAAAGTCTGGTAAGAGTGGTTCAGAGATAATCACCTCACCTGCTCCGGGCATCCGTACTGAAGCTCCAAAACGAGGATAACCCCAGCGTGCTTGAGGATCATTGAGTAATTTGCGCGTTTCCCAGCCAGCAACGCCAGGGGCTTCTTCACCAGATTCAACAATGTAGTCAAATTCGCCGTCGAGGGGCACACTTTCTTTGCCTGACAAACCGTCGCGTTGGATGATTAAATTATAGTTGACCTCGCCATCAACAAACCACTCGCCTTCCTTGGTGGTCATAACCATGTAAGGAAAGCCATTGGTTGAGGTTACTTGAATGTCATTATCTTGAACAATGACATCTACAGGTGCTGCACCTTCGTTGTTGATGTAAAACGAGGCTTGGGGGCGGCCATCAACTTCATCAAAACTGACTACCAAGCGAACATTATCAGGTTGTCCAAATGCAAACACATAGGCGTCGCTGATGACATTACCCCATGTCCACCAAGCGTCATCGGGCAGGCTGCTGAGGTCGCGATCAAAGCCCCTCGGCACCACGGTAATCCACGTTGGGATGTCGTCAAGCGTGCCTTGCCACGTGCGGGGTGTAGCGAGAGCAGTCGTGCTGAGCAAAATTAGATACAAACCCAAGACAGCTACAATCAACTGTCTATAATGCTGACCAAAGCAACCAGTAAAGGAATTAAAGACATTCCTGCTGCTTAAGACTGGGCGCGGTCGAATGTGTGAGAATGTGGTGAATAGTCGCATTGTCCTCAATAAAATCACTCTCGATAAGGTCGGTTTTGGCAACGTTGCTATCAATAACATTGTTGCCGATATTCTCAATCTCAGATTTTTGAATGCAATTATTGTCGAGGTCATCTTGGACATGGCTGGTTGAAATGGGGATATTATCAATAGAGTCATTTTCAATAGAATTGTCATCAACATAATCCTCATAAATACAGTACTTTCGATAACATAGTCTCAATTAAAAGTTCTTTTGATTGGTACACACAGTTTAATTTGCATGTACGGCGCGCAAGGCGAGTTGATGTCTACATATGTAAGGCTTGTTCGTAGATGTTCATAATGTCATTAGCTGCACGTTGCCAAGAAAAATTATCTTGTAAACGCTGAAAAGCTGTCTTATGAGTCATACTGGGGTCGTCTGTAAGATCTTGTCCACCTGCTAACTGATTGTTTGTTGCCATTATTTCGGTGGCTTGTGCTGGCGTGTACGCTAGACAGCCGTCAGCAGCCGCAGCCAAGCTTGCTTGAAGGGCAGCTTCATCACCTGCAGGTAGTAAGGTGTGATTACCATGCACAGCTATTTCAGGAATACCTCCAACGCGCGAGCCAATAAGCGGTAAACCGGCAGCATAAGCTTCTAAAATCACTAACGCGCCGGGTTCTTGCCAAATTGAAGGGACGACGGCAACGTCACTTGCTGCGAGTAGTTCGGCAACTTGCGATGGTGAGACTTTACCCACAAGGTGGGCGCGCCCGCGTTCTGTAGCTGCTGCAAGCACGTCGCGTACGGTGGCTTCGTAAGTCACGTGCGGATCGCGTGTCTGTTGGCTAGTGCCCCATAAATTACTGCTACCGATGATGACCAAGTGAACATCATCGCGCTCTGATTCTATTGTGGCGAAAGCTTTGGCTAACTGCAATACCCCCTTTTCGGGGACAACTGCGCCCACATAGACATAGACAGTTGCATCTTGGTGTGCTTGCCAAACATGACGCCAGTGCTGACGTAAGCGCTCACGTTCGTTCTCAGTAACGGTAAAACGCTCAAAATTGACGCCGTTGTAGACAACGTGAACCTTACTAGCTTTGCTTAAGCCTTGTTGTAACCGCATGGCAATAAACTTGCTTACAGCAATAAAACCGTTAGCAGTGCGTTCGAGCAAGGCAAAATCGGCCGCGCTCATACCAACTTTATGATCCCCCATACCTTGGTGAAGAGGATCACCATGAACGTGCGCAAGGCGGATTTTGGCACGCAAGCCCCTGAGATAGTAGTAAAGATGGCTGTGAACAACGTCAAAAGATTGCTGCCACGTGAGAAGTACAAAAGGCAAGTGACGGCTTAGGTTAATACTGCGTCCGAGAAATCGTAGGTGGGCCCAGCTAAGCGGTTTGAGCGCGCGTAGTGTGACACCGTGCCACGTTGTTTGCCAAGCTTCTCGACCAACGCACGCCAGCACCACTTGGTGTCCTTGTTGCACTTGGAGCTTAGCAAGCTCGAGCGCTACGCGCACAACACCACTAGAACTTTCTTGGTCAGGGTCTTTGGGCAAGCGAAATGAGCCTAGTAGGTGTAAAATCTTCATGTTATAAAGACTTCCTGTTGTGAGAAAGCTGCTCGAGCAAGCAGCATGCCCACCGATAAGTGCGTGATGTTTGCTTGTAAAGCTGCATCACTTAACCTGCTTGAAGGATTTGTACCAAGCAAATGAAGGCTGAGGTACTCGAGCAACCAAGGTTGAAGCAAGTCCCGAAACCCACAAAGCGCTTGCATAACAAATTGCCGACACAATAATGGCAACAATTAAGCCCGCACTACCCGGTAGCCACCGTTGAATTAATAGGGGCACGATATAGGTTGTCATAAACCCAATGCCGATGACGGCGCCTATGGGTCGCCAGGGTAGGCTAATATTGACCAAGCCGCGTACAATGATGTAGAGCCAAACAACATAGCTTAGTTGGGTGCTGGTGTTGGCAATGGCTGCCCCAACAGCACCGAGTTGTAACCACATAATCAAGACAAAATCCATCACAATATTAAAAATTGCCAGTACAACGCCAATGCGTACTTGTAACCAAACTTTGCTAAGCGCACCAACGGTGAGGCCAAAAACACCAGCCACTGTCGCAGGTACAAGCCCTATAAACAAAATTCGTGCAGGTTCAACCATCGGTAACATTTTTGCGCCATACAAAACTTGCGTGAGCTGTTCAATAGTCACCCAGCCCCCAAACAGTAGCGGCGTTGCATAGATCACAGAGAGTAACATCGCCTGTGAAATTTGCTGGCGGATACGTTCCCAATTGCCCGCACCATATTCCCTAGAAATTGACGGATAATAACCATTAATCAGCGAATAACCTAGCGAAATAAAAATAGCGATAACACTGAAAGCTAAGCTATAAAAGCCAATCTGTTCGTCAGTGCTATAGCGCTCGAGAAAAAACACCTCGGAGCGTTGCCATACGATGGCATCAAACACAATAATTAAAGCCGCAGGTTTAAAGAAATCAAAATAGTGTGCTAGAGTTTTCCGGCTTGGCCAGTGAGGTACCGACAACGCCTCCATAATCGGCTGTCGGCCTTTGGTGACAAATAGCAAAATAGGAATAAACACATTCATTGAAAGCACAACAGCAACGAGATAACCTGCCACCCCCCAGTCAGCGATAAACGCAACAACAATGAGCAAAAACTGTCCTATACCGGCAAAGGTTGTTGCTATCGAAATGGGTCTGTACTGCTCGTAGCCCCATAGTAATGAGCTAAACATACGTACCAACACGTTACTGAGGGGTACAAGTGCAACTACCAGCAAATAGTGACGTTCAGGTACAGGCGTAGCGAGCGAGCGCCCTAAAAAAATAAGCCCTATAACTATGTTTAAGCCGATAAGGCAAATAAATAACCAGCGCACTAACGCTTTTGCTTCGCTATCGGCATTGGCGCCGCGCAGTTCTGAAACAACCTTGGTCAGCGAGTTAGGAAATGCCAGTACTCCCAAGGTGCTTAAAATACCTGCTAGCCAGGCGTAGTAGCTAAATACACCGTACTCTTGCTCGCTTGCTAGGCTGCGTACAATCAAAATGGATCCAAGAATTTGAGCAGCACCCAGCACAATTCTCGACAGAGAATTCCACAGGCCATTGCGCAATGCTGATGCTGGTTTTGTCATAAAAACCTCTTATTGTCGGTTGATGGTACTAGGTGTCAGTGAGTCCATTAATGCCAAACCTTAGTTTTTGTAAGGCACATCAACAAACCGCTACGGGAAATAAGCTGACGCTCTCGAGCTACAACCTTACGAACGCCTCAAGGCTGCTCTTGTATATTTGGCAAGTTGCCATAATTGGGTGCGAAGTTGGGGTGGTAATGGTAGTGCACTAATTGCACTTGCAATTGTTAGATCAAGGCGGCGTGTTGGACTTAATTTACTTGCCTGCTGTAAATAGATTTTGGCGTCAGCAAGTTGACCAGCTTGCATGTATAAAAACGACAACCGCGCAAGTCTATCTGATAAGCTCTTAATACGAATTGCCTGAAATTCATCGGGGCAGACATCTGCTAACTTTTCAAAGACGCGCACCTCTTGGTGCAATCTCGGGATAAGGTTAGCAGGCATTGTATTAGCACGTTCGTGTTTGAGGATGTAGACAAGAGGCTCGTCAATGTAGTACGCCAAACCGCCTCTACTCAATAGTTGTAACCACAAGTGATAATCACTTGTGTAATCAAGCTCAGGGTCATGTAGGCCATGTTTAGGGTGCAACTCATGCGTGGGGTAGAGCTTTCTAGCGAGCTTGCGATTAACAAGTCCACCTTGAAACGGTATATAGTCGTTACGGTAAAGCATCGCAAGTTCGTGGTGTTTGCCCGGAGCTGGAACGTATCTAAACAGTTTTGTGTAACGCCCTAAGTTGACATCGCCGTCCATGCGAAACCCGTCACAGTGAGTGAGCACAACGTCTGGATGGGTATCTGCAGCGGTCACTAACTTAGCAAGGGCTTGAGGGTGTAACCAGTCGTCTGCGGGTAGTCCAATAAGATAATTGCTGTCTGGATGGGCGCGCGCCTCACACAAATTAAAATTACCGCAAACACCTACGTTACTTTGGTTGCGGTAGTAGTGAATGCGGGCGTCTTGATCGGCAAAAGCTCGAGCCACTGCCTCTGTGTTGTCGCTAGAGGCGTTATCACTAATAATGAGTTCCCAGTCTGTAAAGTCTTGCTTCAGAAGGCTGTTAACGGCTCGAGGAATAAAGTCAGCATAATTATACACTGGCATCACTACGCTTACACGAGCTGCTGATACCTTTGAGTCCCGTGCTGGGTCAGGGTTACTCTGCTGGTCACTAGTTGTCTGTGATTCTGCAAGGGACTTAGTCATGGGCATCCTTTATTAGGTTAGCGCACAAGTATGCACCGCGGATAAGTAATGATAAAAGCGTAGTAGCGTGAATTAACACGCTAACGTTAATATTAAACCAAGTTATTCATCTTTGATGAAGCTTGAGCGGCAGTGATAGGCTAAGGGCAACTCAGTACTTCAGGCGTGTTGCCTCAGCAACAGTTATAGAGCGGCAATGATAGTAGTTGGGTGTATCACCTACCACAATGTCATTATGGCGATGCCTCCGTTACGCAACCGTTCCACATATCAACATGCTTGTGCAATGGGATGAGTCGGTATATCACAAGGTTCGGTGATGTCACAGATAACAACGCTATTGACTAATCCATAGCGTGTAACTGATGTGATCTTCCTAGCTCCAGCATGTCCATAAAACTGGTGTTATACGGATTCCGATTGAACACTACATAAACTCTGACGTGTTTATTCCGTTCCTAACGGAATCCGTATTTTTTCTACGCGTTCTACGCGGGTTAATTCCTGTAGTAATTAACCGGAAACGGTATTAAGTTGTCATTAAGGTGTGGGTATCACCTCGAGCAACTCATTCGTAAAGAGCGCAGATACATCCAGATCACTTACAACCTCCCCGTCAATATCTGTAAACACACCTGCCTCGAGCAATAACTGCGGATATCCTTCCCACAAAGCTGGGGTCTGGTAGCCCCAAGCTTGGTCAGGCGTCATATAGTAATCTGTTGCAAATTGCTGAGATGCTTCAACTAGCTCGAGGTTGGGAAATGTACCCGG
>JBCCOX010000150.1:0-9146 GCA_039025155.1 Deinococcota bacterium
AGAGGCTGCGATGCCCGCGTACGTGTGGATACCAACCGGTCATGAATGAGCATCGACTGGGTGTACAAACCGGATTTTGGCAAAAAGCGTTGCTGAATGACACAGCATCTTCTTGAATCCAGGTGTCGAGTGTTGGGGTAACTGCGGCCTCGTTGCCAAGATGACCCAACACGTCACCGCGCCATTGATCGGGGTTAAAAATAACGATGTGAGGTTGCTTGCTCATAGCCTAACTTTTACACTGCCTGCTATTGAATGCTGTGTCCTTAGAAAACCTTGGGAGTAGTAAGTATACGTGATTTTAAGCGAGGCGCCTTCCATAACAGCAATTTGTACACGTCAGAGTATACCTAAGCCTAAACGCGTAACTCCTAGAATCTTGTATATCCTGATTCACCTTTACCTTTGTCAATTTTGCTACTATCTTAAAAATAAAGCTATTCTTTTGCGATTAACTCGCTATCTATAGAACTACTTGAAAATAAATGTGATTTAGCGTACACTCAACAAGGCTTTCTAATCGGAGTTGTTTTTGCCTTTCCTCATTCAACCTATTGGAGAAAGGTATATGGCCTTTTCTGGTAATAGGACACATTTCCTCGACAATGAATATCCTTTTTTAGCAGCTATAGACAGTGTCGACATAAACAATTGGGTGGAAGCATCAAAAGTTTTTGATGCTAATGGGTCTGAACAATTTAAAAGATATCAGGTATCACGTCAGCTTATAGATATTCAATTGATACGTGCTGAACTGGGGTTACCTCAAACAGATACAGTTTCTCTCAGGCTAACTAGCGAACAAGGTGAGATTACAGACACAACATTACGATTACAGGACGATTATCCAAATGACCGCCCTCTGTTTAATAAAGATTCACAAGTGCTACCTCAAGATATTGGCTATCTAAGGCTTGAAGATATGGATGAAGAAGCTGTTGAAGAAGTTCAAGAATGGATGCCAAAATTTACTACTGCGAAGGGTTTGATTATTGATGTGCGTGATAATGGCGGTGGGACACGAGACGCACTGCTCGAGATATTTCCCTACTTCATGACACCTAACGACCCACCCCATATTGCCAACATTGCCAAATACCGACTTAATGAGGATTTTGATGATGACCATTTAGAGGCTCGCTTCATGTATCGCCAGACATTCTATGCACCAGACTCAGCAGAATTTGCGGCTATTGAAGCATTTCAGCAGGCCTTTGAACCGCAGTGGCAACCACCTGAAGATAAATTTAGTGAGTGGCATTATCTAGTAATTTCCAAATCGTCAGATGACCCACGTTATTTTTACGATAAGCCTGTAGTCATACTGACTGATCCCGGTGTATTCAGTGCAACAGATATTTTTGTGGCTGCATTTAAAGGTTGGCGCAACGTGACGATCATGGGTCAACCCACAAGTGGCGGTAGTGCACGGTCAAGACGCATTGAGCTAGATAATTCTGGTTTGGAAATTCGTATGGCGTCTATGGCGTCGTTTCAGCCTTCAGGGTTGCTTTACGACGGTAATGGCGTACAACCAGATATTCTTGTTGAGCCTGTTGCCACTGACTATTTAAGATGGCACACAGATAGCGTACTAGACGCAGCGATTGAGTTTATCCTCGAGTCCCGATAACATCAAAGCAACTTAGAAGGTCAACTTACAACACGCGAGTGTTCTCACGAGCGCTTGAGTGTGTTTGTGTGAATAGTGCCTTATAGCTGTTGTTGACATGCATTACGAAACGACGACATCAACTTTTGGCTAGCATGTTGCTATGACCCTCACAACAGCTCATAAAAATGCGCAACACCTTGCTCAGTTTCTGCGGGCGCAACACAAACGTTTGTCATTGCCTATCGTGGTTGCGCTAGACGGGCGTAGTGGCTCGGGTAAGTCAACGATTGCTAAGTTTACGGCAGATATATTGAACGCTAACTGTGCAGATACCCCCATAGTAACAGTGATTGAAGGCGATCAATTTTATGCAGGTGGCAGTAACAGCACATGGGATGCTAGGTCTGCACAAGAAAAAGCTGCCAATGTAATTGATTGGCGGCGTCAATATAAGTTGTTGAAGGCTCTACGTGAACAGGGTGTTGCGTCTTGGCAGGCGTTTGATTGAGAAAGTGAGAGTTGGGACGCTGAGCCAGTACCGCTCAAGCTCGAGCCCATCCTCACGACCGCAACTGACATCATCATCCTCGAGGGAGCTTACAGCGCGCGACCTGAACTTGCCAATGTTATCAACCTGCGCGTGTTGGTGACATCTCCAGACAAACTACGCCGTACGCGCTTACAACGCCGTGAAGGTGAAGCTTATCAAGCAGATTGGGAAGCGCGCTGGTCTGAAGCAGAAGCGTATTATTTTGATGAGGTTGCGCCTGAAGGTATGTTTGATTTGGTGCTAGTCAATACTTGAGCGTGTGCAGCAAAAGAATGCCATCAACCTTTTACTGCACCCATCGTCAACCCTGTTACAATCCAGCGCTGAATAATAAGCGTCAAAATAATAACAGGTAGGGTAATCAGCACCGCCGCTGCCCCAAGTCCACCAAAATCAATCTGCCCGTAACTGATGAAGTTAAAGACCGCCACAGGCACAGGTTGCGTGCGTGGACCAGACAGTACCAAACTAAACAAAAACTGATTCCAACTAAAAATAAATGCCAAAATGCTAGCAGCCACAATCCCAGGTGTTGATAGTGGGATGATGACCCGCAAAAACGCACCAAGGCGGGTGGCACCGTCTACAAAGGCGGCCTCCTCTAGCTCAACCGGAACACCCTCAAAAAAGCTAATCATAATCCAGATGATGAGTGGCAAGCCTACGATCAAATGGGTAAGTGTGAGTGCCACGAAGGTATCAATCAATCCAAGTGCCCGGAACGCCAAGTACCACGGTACAAGGTAGGTGATGTAAGGCGTTAATCGTGCCACCAAAATAGCCAGTGCTAGACCGTTTTGCTTGAAACGTGCAATTGAGTACGCTGCCGGAAGTCCCAGTATCAGTCCGATAATTGTTGACAAGGCAGCAATGACGAACGAGTTCCAGGTAAAGGTAAAAAAGTTATTTCGGCGGATGACGTTTTGGTAGTTCTCGAGCGTCGGTCTAAACCACCACACAGGCGTGGGGCTTACATTATCCACTTGGTTACGAAAGCTGGTTAGGAGCATCCAATAAAACGGAAAAAGCATCACAATCAGCACAAACGCAATGAGCAGATAAATGCCGATGGTTTGCAGCCGCTTGTTGCGTTTAACGCGCTGGGCGGCATCCGTCTGGGGTAAGCGCATGGGGGCAGATAGTGGACGCTGACTCATACACTCCTCCGCAGTAAGTTAAGCAGCATCGCCACACCTAACACGACAAACATCAAGAAGATGAGTAAGGTTGCCGCGTATCCTGCTCGAAAAAAGGCAAAGCCTGTCTTAAACGCATATACATTGAGTGTTTCTGAGGCTGTTCCCGGCCCGCCTTCAGTAATCACATAGATAATGTCGAACGTTTTGAGAGCATCAATAGACCGCAAGATGACCGCAACCACAATGGCGGAGCGAATGGCAGGTAGAGTAATGCGCCAGAACGCTTGCCAACTATTGGCACCGTCAATTCGTGCGGCTTCGTAGTGGTCAAGCGGAACACCTTGCAAAGCTGCCAGCAAAATGAGCGCAATCATCGGCGACCACTGCCAAACATCAACTAAAACAAGAGAAGGAATGGCGAGGTTGGGTTGCGCTACCCACAACGAGCGTGGCAAGCTGAGGCTTTCCAAAAAGTAGTTGAGCACGCCTAAACTAGGGTTAAACATGAGCGCCCAAATGAGTGCAATGGCCACTGGCGTTGTCACCATCGGTAGCAAGATAACAGTACGGGCGAGCCCTTTGCCTGGAAATTTACGGTTAAATAGTACCGCAATGGCAAGTCCTAAGACAAGTTGGATTGGTACTGCCACCAGCGTAAAGTAAAAGGTATTGCGTACGCCATTCCAAAAACGCCAGTCGCTCAGTGCTTGGCTGAAATTCTCAAGCCCCACAAACGACGGCGCGCCGCCTACAAACCAACTGTAGAGAGACAAAATGAAGTTGGCGATAACTGGTAAAACAATCAACACAAAAATAGCCAGAATGGCAGGTAACGGAAAAAGCCAAGGTGAGTGTTTGTGGATAAACCTAGCCGGCCGGCTCATGGATAACCTCCGAGGATGGATTGGGTATAAAAATTATCTAAACGTCATCGTCGAGCTATTTGAAATCACATTGTTTTTTGCTTAGGGTGAGAAGTTCTAAAAATTTTTTGATGTTGTGCATGAATGTCATCAGATGATACAGGAGTGCTCGAGGACGTTGGACATCATCTGCTGATGCCTATTTTACAGAGTTCGTATTGAGGCTAGAAACCTCGTTTGATGTTGTAGGAAAAATCATCTAAGTTAATGGTCTGACTGATGGTTTGGGATGGCTCGAGCATCAAATTTCTCGAGGTTCATCAAGTTTACTGATGCTAGCTGAGTGAGTAATCAATCCACTCAAGTCATACACAACAAGCGAGAGTTATCTTTAAACCGACAACCCTCGCTTGATGCGTTAACTACATTTAGCGTTTATCTCTACAACTACTGACTGCGTTCGATGATGCGGTCCATCTCTTGAGCGGCACGCTCGAGCGCTTGATTTACATCGCTGCCGTTGAGCGCAGCCACAATAGCCTGTCCGTAAGTATCGCGCACTTCGGCAACGGGCACTACGGGTGGGTTCCAGTTGGGTTGACCAGCATCAAATGACGCTTGAGACGCACTAATCCAGTCGGCTGGGGCGGTAGCTTTGAACTCTTCGTCTTCCCAAGCAGACCCGCGTGCAGCAGGTATGCCGTCGAGGGCAGCAAGGCGCTGATTTTCTTTGGAAAGTGCCCACTGGATGAAATACCAAGCAGCTTCTGGGTTTTGGGAGGCTGCGTTGACACTAAGCCCCCAAGTGATGACGGCAGGTACGCGCCCGGCTGGTCCTTCGGGTAGTGGCGCGTAACCGGTGTTTTCCCGCACTACGTCTACAGCTTGTTCGGGGTCTTCCATAATGGCGCGGAACACGTTGGCGTCGAACATCATGGCAGCTTGATCTTGGGCGTAGAGGCTGGTGACTTCTGCCCAGTGCATGTTGGAAGGTCCAGGTGGACCAAAGTCACGCAGTAATTGCGCGTAAAAGTCTAGGGCGGCGGCGCTACCTTCGCCAGCTAAGGCAGAATTACCTTCGTCATCTAACCACTGTCCGCCAAAGGTGTACAAAAAGTTGACAATTTGACTGGTGGCGGCAGCACCACGTCCGCGCATAGCAAAGCCGGCACGTCCGTCCGTATTGAGGATTTCTGCGTATTCGCGTAACTGCTCCATGGTGGTGGGTGGGCCGTCTAAGCCAGCAGCTTCAAACAAGTCTTTGCGGTAAAACAGCAAACTGGACTCAATTTGTAAAGGCAGTCCAAAAGCTTGTCCGTCACGGCGGAAGCTGCCGATGGCACCTTCAAAAAAATCATCCAAATCAACGTCTGGACTGGTCACACTGGGGTTGTCGATGAGGTCGTCAATATAGCGTACCCAACCTGCACCCAAATACTGCGCGCCCACTTGACCAGGGGCGAGCATGTAACCGTCTAGGGTGTCTGCGCCGCTACTAGCCTCGAGCAACCTGCGTTGTCTAAACTGATCTTCAGGGAAGATCTCGAGCGTCACGTCAATACCAGTAAGTTCTTCAAACTCACCCACGTAAGGCTCTAAAAAGTTGGTAAACGGGTGCCGGTTCATTAAAAAGCGAATTTCTGTGCCCTCAAATTGACGCCAGTCAAAGTCTTGCGCTAACGCGCTGCTAGCAGCAACTAGCAAACTGAGCACCAGTAAACTTTGCAGGACACGCCTACTTAACCGAGATATCATCATTAACCTCCATTTAAATTGTCTAACACATGTTGTGAACCCTGCTAGCATAACACCGTCTACTGTTGACAAAATGTCACAACAGTAGCGTTGATTTGCGTATAAACGTAACTACCTCACCTAGAAATTGCGCAAGGCGCTAGCATAGGTTCGTAATTGTGGCATCGATAGTACAAATTTGATGCCCAGTGCTAGACGTGATTACCTCTACCTTATCATGTGAAACGATTGAAACGGTGTCCTACAGATAGATGTTGAGATAGAGTTTTAGTCGTTAGATGTCAACTTTGCTCTGAAACTTGCATACGTTTATTGTGAATTGACATGTAACAAACGTTACGTGTATCATCTGTTACAGAGATGTTGGAGTGATCTTCAACCTCAACCCACCTTAAAGCGCATAGGTACGTAGTTACACCATGTGCGGAGGAGATCATAGATGAAAACTTGTTCTTGTAAAGCCATTATTCGTAGCAGTGGCATCTTTGACATTGCCCTGATGTTGCCGTTTGCCATTCCGGGAATAGCAGCATGGGTGCTGTCGCAATTACAGTACATCCACGAAAGTCTTGCGTTTTCAGGCAGTTTTCCTGAGTTCTCGGGGCTTCATCTGTTGTTTGTGAGTCTCATGGCAATTATCACGATTGTTTGGTCGTTTCTTAGATACCGTGAGCCACTAGTTATTTATGGCGTCTATGACAGCATCGCACGGTTTGGCATCATCACGCTTATGCTCGTTTATACGGTTTACTTTGATGTTTCAGGTGTTATTTTAGTGTTTTTGTGTGTTGAACTTGCGTGGTTGTTGCTACAAATAAATGCACTTCAGTTTAAGCGTGAGGGTCACAGTCTCCTTGCGAGCTAAAAACCTATCTAACCCAATTAAATAAACAGTTTGTGACAGGCATCACCCTCAAGTGGCAAAGTAATAGCTAACACCTTGTAAACTTGAGGGTGATGCCTCAATCATTGCCGGAAAAGCAACTCACAGCACTGTTAACCCAGGCTGAAGCAGCACATTCAGATGCTGTAGCAATTATGCATGATGGTGAACTTGTCAATGTGTGGCGTTTTGGCAAAGCCAAGATGCTCATTGAAACCATGTCTGTCACGAAAAGCATTGTGAGTTTGGCAGTGGGCAGGTTGATGACATTAGGTCAGCTCGAGACCGTCGATATGCTCATCTGCCAGCTTTACCCTGAATGGAAGCAAGGGCGCAAAGCAGACATCACCTTACGGCATCTTATGGGTCATACCTCGGGCTTGCAGAATGTGCCCAATGCAAGAACGGAAATTTATCCTGCGCTGGACGTTGTGCAACTAGCGCTCTGTGCAGAGCTCGAGCACGACCCCGGTACGCGGTTTGCCTACAACAACAAAGCCGTCAACCTGATTGCTGGCATTGTAGAAAAAATATCTGGCTCCAAATTAGATGTGTTTACAGCCGATGAGGTCTTTGCACCTTTGGGCATCACCGATTACACCTGGATGCGCGATGCGGCTGGGAACCCACACGTGATGGCTGGGCTAGAACTTTATCCTGAAGATTTAGCGAAGCTAGGGCAGTTAGTCATCAACCAAGGTAGATGGCAAGACACGCAGATCATTCGCTCTGAGTGGTTTGAAGAAAGTCTCCAGCCAAGTTTTGCACCCGTGCCAAGTAGCGGGCTTTTGTGGTGGCGTCTTCACGATGTAACTTGGTCAGTCACAGCGCGTCATGTGGAGGCTATGGCGGCATCAGGTGTGTCTGCTAGCAAGCTATATGGCGCAGTTGGTGAGTATCATGCTTGGTTTGAGTACGCAAACGCGATGGAAACTGCGTTGGGTAGTAGTTGGCGAGACGTTGTATACAGGCTGACCAAAGATGTAAAGCATGTTGATGAAGACGACAGAGGGCTCATCGGCTATTATGCAGAAGGTTGGCTGGGGCAGTATCTGTATGTTTTTCCTAAGCAGTCGTTGGTTGTGGTTAGGCTTATTCACGAAGATAGCGTTAAAGACAAAGAAAATGTTAATTTTCCAGCGTTTGAGGGATTGGTGTTGGAGTTGGCTCGAGCTATCGCAGGTAAGGCGTACTGACGATTGCTGCTAAAAGGTATCAGCACCTAAAGTAAGCCTATTTGATGACATCATGCTGTTTCGAGTAACAAATATGTTATCATCTGAATGTGCCTTGGCATATCGAGTACTTCAATGAGCGGGTTGAAAAGGCTGTATTGAACTTGCCTACGAGCTTGCTCGCAAAGTACTTGCGACTCACAGATTTAATGCTTGAATTTGGGTCTGATTTGGGGTTGCCACATACCAAGGCGTTGGGTGATGGACTTTTTGAATTGCGTGTGAAAGCGCAAGAGGGAATTGCTCGAGTCTTCTATTGTGTAGTTATCGAACAACGTATCGTGATGCTTCATGTATTCATCAAAAAATCTCAAAAGATACCTAAAAAAGAAGTGGATGTTGCTAGGAAAAGAATGAAGGAGGTTAAACGGTGACCCACGCAGAGCTAAAACAGCACGCGCTCAATAATGCTGAGGTCAAAGCTCACTATGACGCGCTAGCACCTGAATTTTCGTTACTACGAGACATGCTCAAAGCGCGTAAAGAAGCTGGCTTAAGCCAAGCCCAAGTGGCTGAGCGTATGGGCACTAAAGCGCCTTCGGTAACACGGTTAGAGTCTTCACTTAATTCGGGAAAACATTCACCATCGCTAGAAACATTGCGTAAATATGCAGAAGCAGTAGGGTGTGATTTGGAAATCCATCTTGTACCTAAAAGCTAGCTCATTAACCCTATTGATACATGCATTAGGAGAATGCGATGAACCTTAAACACGTTGTCTTTCACAGCCCTGGACCCAACTGGCAACATGGTGTCAACTTCCGCGAACAACCCGGCGTCATGGATCACGTCCAACACTACGCGAAGTTACTTCAAGAGGAAAAACTCTTACTCGGTGGACCGTTTACAGATGCTGACGCTGGCGGCATGATGATTGCTACGGGCGATATGTCTCGTGATGAGCTCGAGGCTTTTGCCGCAGACGACCCTGCTATTCACAGCGACCTCCTCACCTTTGACGTTAAAACTTGGTACATTGCCATGTCAGAAGAAAGCTGAGGGACGTTAACCTCAATAAGTGGCTGGGCAAGAGAATGACATAGTACGATGACTGATTTTTTAAGGTAAAATAACCTTATGAAAGCTACCACGACGTTCTCCTTAAA
>JBCCOX010000151.1:0-9139 GCA_039025155.1 Deinococcota bacterium
GTGGGTACATGGCACGCAAGTGGTCATTACACGATGGGTTGATACGTCACAAATTTGAGTACTGAACGAACCTTTTTACCCCACGTTAATCTCGTACCCTCAAAGCAGAGTTTGATGTTTACCCAGTCATTGACAATCACTACAGTCTGGCTTACAATCTATTTTGTCAATCCAATTGTCAAAGTCGTCATGCTGCTATTTATGACTGCCGGACACCCCGTAAAGCAAGGCTCGGGGTCTGTCCTCATGGTGGGCTTACGCCGAAATTTATTAGGTCTGCAGAGATTGAAGGTGAAACGTTGTTAGGGACCAATCAAGAGTACGCCAAATCGTACAACCTGCGTATTGTGCTAGAGGCTATACGCACGAACGGTCCTTTGTCGCGTGCAGACGTAGCTCGAGCAACCCGGTTAACTCGCCAAACTATCTCGAATATTGTGGATGAGCTTTTGAGTCAGCATTTGGTGTCAGAGACGGGCCGCCAGCAAGGTCGGCGGGGCACGCCGGCCACCCTCTTAGAGTTTCAGCCTAAAGCTGCCTATTCGATTGGCTTTGATCTTGACCAAGCGCATTTAACGGCTGTGCTTATGGACTTAAATGGTGCGGTAGAGGTGCGCTATCAAGAGCGCTTAAACTACCCTAGTCCACAAGAATCCCTCGAGAAGATGACGCACTTGACCGAACAGTTGCTCGAGCAGCAAAACCTACCGCGCAGTAAAATCTGTGGCGTTGGTATCGGTGTTCCTGGACCCATGCGCATGCTCGATTCAGCTAAAGATCAGCGCCAGGTCATCAACCCTCACGGCTTTCCGGGCTGGGAAAATACGCCCATTGCTGAGCACTTAGCTGAGCGTTTGGACTTACCAGTACAGCTCGAGAACAATGCAACTGCTGCGGCCATTGGTGAAAGCTTTTATGGCGCGGGTCAAGGGCTAAAGCACTTTTTTTATGTCTTTCTGGGGATGGGTTTAGGGGGCGGTCTGTTTATACAGGGGCAGCCTTTTCATGGACTAGGTGGTAATGCGGGTGAAATTGGCTTCTTACCCATCCAAAATGCTGGACGTTATGAGCAATTGGGCTATTTTTTTAGTGCTGACATGCTGTTTAACATGCTGCGGGCGCAAGGGCATGACATTAAGCAGCTCGAGGACCTAGCACATCTATTAGCACAAGACGATCCAGACTTGCTCGCATGGCTTGACCAAGCTGCTGACCATTTAGCAAGAGCGTTACTCAGCGTTGAATATCTAGTTGATCCTGAAGCCCTCATTGTAGGTGGATCATGGCCCGTGCCAGTCTTAGAACATCTTATCCAAGACCTTAGACAGCACATCAACAGCGGGCGCATTCAACACAAAAGTTATGCCCCGGAACTCATGTTGTCCCATGCGGGTGAAGATGCCGCCGTGCTAGGTGTGGCAACCTTGCCGATCTATCACATGCTGACGCCCTTGCACCATATCCATAAAGAAGCTGCCCCACAAAGCAGACTTTTTACGGGAGTTTTGTCATGAACGCAATGACTTTGGCAAGGAGGTGGTTACTCACGTAAATACGTATTAATCCTGCTACAAGTATTAACTCTACTGTTTGTCTTACAACCTTTTGTCTCACTTACGCTCTTGAAAGGAGTATGGATGAAAAAAGTAATTGCACTCGTCGTCGTGGCGCTCTTTGGTTTTGCCAGTGCCCAAGTCACCATCTCATGGTTGGTGGGTTTAGGAACAGGTGCCAACCCTGACCAGCAAGAAATCCAAAACGCGGTTATTGAGGCGTTTAATGCCAGTCAAGATGATATTATTCTAGAAGTTACCTATATTGAAAACAGTGTCTCTGTTGAGACGCTTTCGACCTTGCTTGCCACCGGTCAAGCTCCTGACATCGTCGGCCCAGTTGGGAACGCCGGTGCTAATGCGTTTGTGGGTAACTTTCTCGATATTGAGCCTTATCTGATTGAACAAGGCTATGACTTTAGTCAATTTTCCGAATCTCAAGTTGATTTTTACCGCACCAGTGAAGGCTTAGTGGGCTTGCCACTGGCGAGCTTCCCTGCGTTTATTTTTTACCGTCCGGCACACTTTGACGAAGCAGGGCTAGACTATCCACCGGCAAATTATGGCGACCCCTACATGCTTGATGGGGAAGAGCTCGAGTGGAACATTGAAACCATGAGCGAAGTCGCTAAAATTCTTACCGTAGACGCCAATGGTAACGATGCCACGATGGACGAGTTTGATGCCAGTGACATCGTCCAGTTTGGATTTGCCAACCAGTGGGCAGACCCTATGCGCCAAAACGCCACCCTTCACGGTGCAGATACCGTCATTGACGCAGACGGCAACGCGGTTATGTCAGATACTTGGCGCGAAGCCTTCCAGTGGTACTACGACGCCATGTGGGCAGACACCTTTATGCCCAATGCCGCCCAGCGTGGCAGTGACCTGTTAGCTTCAGGCAATGTCTTCGCCTCAAAATTTGTCTCTATGGCGCACACACACCTGTGGTACACCTGCTGCTTAGAAGATGACGAGTGGGATGCTGCCGCCTTACCCTCACACAACGGTGAAATCACCTCACGCTTGCATGCAGATACCTTCCGCATTATGAACACAACCGAACACCCTGCTGAGGCTGTGGAAGTCTTAACCTACCTCACAGGTGAAGCGTCGCTAGAACTTTTAAGTGCTTACGGCGGTCTACCTGCTAGGGAAGCTGATCAGCCGGCTTTCTATGCAGGCTTAGACGAAAAATATCCACAAGGTGTCAATTGGGATATTGTGTCACAAAGCTTGCAATACCCAGACATTCCTAGCCACGAAGTTTTCTTGCCAAACAACAACCGTGCCAACGACCGCCTTGACGCATTCCGGTCACTGCTGGACAGCGAGCCTGGCTTAGATGTCAATGAAGAGATTGATAAGCTCTTGGCAGACTTGCAAGTCATTTTTGACACAGCGGATAACTGAGGCAAAACTTCTACGTCAAACTATGTCAAAACACAAATCCCATTCCTCGTCACAGGGGAATGGGAAGTGAAGTTGAGGAGCGTATCTTCAGCAAAATCATCGGAGCTGGTTTAGGGATGCAAAGCTCAAGTTGTATCTCACACCCCTTGCTTTACAAAATTTCCGTAAAGAGCTTGCTGGAGATGCGTGATACTTCTAAAAATTTTAGTGAATATTAAAACCTATTAATGGCAGCGGTTGTAGATAACTACGTTCAACTGTTTAACAAAAATACTCGAGGGTATATCAACACGTAGGAATCAACCGCCTCAGGAATCAATCTTCGTAGTATCAGATTCATTAATGGAATTACTACTGATCAGGAAGTGGTGAATTATGTTCGATGCTTTTCGTGGTCGGCAGCAAAAAGAGCCTGTCTCGAGCCTTGCCAGAGAACAACAAATCTGGGGCTGGATATTTTTGTCGCCGTGGATTATTGGCTTTTTAGCTTTTACCGTAATTCCGCTGGTGGCGTCGGTTGTCTTTTCGTTTTTAGATTTTCAACTCAATAAACCTGACGAAATCACCTTTGCGGGTTGGAAAAATTATCGCTTGCTATTTACTGACCCGCTTGTTAGAGACTCACTAGTTGTCACTTTCAAATTTGCAGCGATTTCTCTACCTATTGGCATGATTTTGCCCATTGCACTCGCATCCCTTATGAACAATAAATATCTCGCAGGTAAGCGCTTTTTTAGAACCTTATTTTATATGCCATTTATTGTCCCCGTCGTCTCAGCAGTTTTTATCTGGCGCGGTATGTTGAGCACGCAAACGGGTTGGATTAACCGCATTTTAGGTCTGGTCGGTATTCCTGGTCCGGACTGGCTCAACTCGCAGGTATGGATTTATCCTGCTCTTGTCATTATTGGTATTTGGGGCATTGGTAATGCCTTTTTGATTACGCTAGCGGGCATGCAAGGTGTGCCGACGGCCTATTACGAGGCGGCCAAAGTGGATGGCGCAAATCCATTCCGGCGCTTTTGGAGCATCACCTTACCGCTCATTTCACCCGTCATTTTCTTTAATCTTATTTTAAGTGTTATTGGTTTAATGCGTTATTTTGAAGTCCCCTTTATTTTTAACGGCGGTAATGGGAACCCTGGCGGGGCAACCATGTTTTTTAACATCCACTTTTATAAAACTACCTTTGTCTTTTTTGACATGGGATACGGCTCAGCCTTGGCATGGCTGCTATTTGTTATCACCATGATTTTGACACTGATTCTCTTTGGCACAGCCAAATACTGGGTCTACTATGCGGGAGCGAAAAACGAATGAGTAGCAAAGCCCTAAAACCCCCAGCCCACATCAACACCTCGCCGATGTACAGCTTTCAACTCCGGCGCATGGGCTTAACTGCGCTGGTCACACTTTTTGCGTCCACCATTTTGGTAGCCTTCTTAATGCCATTTGCCTACATGACGCTAACCTCACTCAAAAACCGTGACCAAATTGTGAACAGTACCAGAGGCACGGTGTTGCCAGTAGATACCGTCACCTTTGACTACGAAGGCGAAACCCTCGACATTCTTAACGTGCCTTTTGAGGATGGTATGAGACAGCTCGCAATTTTGCAAAGACAGCGGCGGAGCAGTACCTTTATTGACCCCACGAACCCTTCAGCAGACCCAGTTGTCTGGGAAGGAAGTTGGCGCACTTTAGACCCTGTTAGAGAGCTATCCCCCCGCTGGGATAATTACAGAACCGCGTGGCAAGAGATTGGCTTTCCGCGCCTTCTGTTTAACACGGCGTTTATTGCCTTTGTAGGCTTGATTGGTACGCTTTTGTCTTGTATTAGTGTTGCCTACGCTTTTGCACGCTTTCCGCTTCCTCTTAAAAACGTCATGTTTATGGTGCTTATTGCCACGATTATCTTGCCACGGCAAGTGATGTTAGTACCAACGTTTGCTTTTTTTAGCTACATTGGCTGGACAAATACATGGCTACCGCTGATTGTGCCGCACTTTTTTGCCAATGCTTACAACGTCTTTTTGTTACGGCAATACTTTTTGCAGTTGCCAAGGGAGCTTGACGAAGCAGCTATGATCGATGGGGCTGGACCGTTTAAGATTTTGACATCCGTGATTGTGCCGCAGTCTTGGCCAGTGATTATTTCAGTAGCCCTCTTTCACTTGGTCTTTGCATGGAATGACTACTTTGAACCCCTGATTTACACCCTTGGTAATCCCAAATTGCAACCGCTGGCGGTGGGCATTCAGCAGTTTAACTTTCTCTATGGTGCAGAGCCGCACCTAATTCAAGCAACTGCGTTATTGGGGCTGATTATCCCTGTTTTACTCTTTTTCTTTGCGCAAGGTGTGTTTATGAAGGGTGTTGTCGTGACGGGGGTAGACAAATAAATACCTCTTGTTATCTAACGGTCTATTCTGATGGGCTAGCTAATCCATGTTCTGTGAGTTCAACTCAGCGCTACCCAAACGACACAGCGCATAATATAGACACAAGCAAGGTATCGTCAGGGGACTTATCATCAAGGCAAAACTACAGCTTTAACCTTGCATGGGGTGAGCGTCAAGAGTGTGTAAGTCTGCAGACTTCAACTTTCATGCTTCAGGCTCTTGTGTTTTTACTCATCATCATTTGTATTCCGCTCAGCTACGCACAAGATGGCACTGTTACCGTTGATCTGGGCAGTGACCTTGGCACAATTAGTCCCTACGTTTATGGGGCTAACTACGGCCCCCTGAGTGCTGTTCCTGTGGATATGTTTCCTGAGTTGCAAGCCTCAGGTGTGACGTTTTTGCGCTTTCCGGGCGGGCGTTGGGGGGATATCAATAACCTTCAGCCGTTTCATATTGATATGTACATGGCGATAATTGATCTTTTGGGGGCAACGCCCAGCATTCATGTTCGTTTGGAAAATGGTACGCCTGAAGCTGCCGCAGAACTGGTACGCTACACCAACCTCGAGCAAGGCTACAACGTTCAGCACTGGTACATTGGCAACGAACCTTCACTTTTTGATGATTACACCGTTGAGGATTTAAATACCCAGTGGCGCGCGATTGCTTTGGCAATGCTCGAGGTAGACCCCAACATTATTCTGATTGGCCCCGAGCCACACCAGTGGAACGGTACGCTCGAGGTTAATCCTCGCGACCCCAACGGTAAAGAGTGGGTTAGCGAATTTTTGAAGGTTAATGGCGACTTAGTAGATATTGTGGCCGTACACCGTTACCCGTTTCCAGAAAATATGTCGAACCCCAACACGTCGGTAGCGGACTTGCGCCAGAATACGCTCGAGTGGGACAACATTATTCCCAACTTGCGTACACTAGCTAAAGACATTACGGGACGGGACGATCTGTTGTTTGCTGTCACCGAAGCCAATTCACATTGGAGCAGCAATATCGGTGGTGAGGCCACCAACGACTCCCTGCCTAACGCAATTTGGTGGGCGGACGCACTTGGCAAGTTGATTACCGACGGCGCGCATATTGTAGGCTTTTTTGATTTGCAAAGCAGCGACAGTCGCGGCGGCTGGGGCATGATGGCGACCTATCACCTGCGCCCGAGTTATTACGTCTACCAGTTGTATCAGCAATTTGGGGAAACCCTGTTAACAGCATCGTCTGACATTGCGTTTGTCTCAGCATATGCAGCCGTCCGGAGTGACAACACGCTCACGCTCATCCTGACCAATATCAATGATGACACTAAGACAGTCACACTTAACTTGGGTGAACTCAGCGCTGACCAGCTCATATCTATCCATCGCCTTGATGCTGAGCACAACGCTGACTTGCTCGAGGGTGCTGACATGCCAAATGGTGCTGATATGCAGGTTGAGCTGCCAAGTTTGTCAGCAACCTTACTCACCTTCGCCCTTCCTTAAAGAGCAATTATCTCGAGACACGTAGCCATCAAGGTACTCATTCTTGGGACACGCTTAGGGGAGTCTAGTGTCTGTGATTCACACATTAAGCGCTGGGAAGAATGCTGAGGTTGTCATTCGACCAGCGCACATTAGCGATGCTGCAGCTATTGCCAAGGTGCACGTGGACACATGGCGCACAAGCTACCGGGGCATTGTGCCAGACCAGACGACGTGCTCGAGAATCTTACCTACGACCAACGTGAAACTCGTTGGCGTCAGGGACTAGCGCGGTACACAGATACGTGTATCTGTGTTGCTGTTAATGGTGGTGATGAGGTTATTGGCTTTGGAAATGCTGGTCCTGAGCGTGAGGGCAATGCAATTTACACAGGTGAAATTTACGCGCTTTATGTCCTCAAATCTTATCAAGGTCAAGGGATTGGGCGCAGCTTAGTGCAGGCTTGTGTGCAGCGCTTGCTCGAGGCTGGGCATACCTCGCTGCTGATTTGGGTGCTAGCAGATAATCCGGCAAGGGTGTTTTATGAGGCGCTTGGTGGGGAATTTGTGGGCGAAAAGATGATTAGCATAGGTGGGAAGGAACTGCTCGAGCTTGCTTACGGCTGGCAGGATATGCGAACGCTCGTACCCACAAGTTAATGTCAACGTTGACATACGCTCTCAGATTGTCATAACGCAGTTAAGGTGCTAGTTAGCATCAGCTAGCACCTTCATCATCTGCCGCACAGCCCCCAAGTGATAGGCACTATGAACAACAATCGCCATTGAGTCGCCAATCTCAAAATTTCCCCATGCGTCTACATTTTGAACATGTGTTTTGACCTCTTGATAGGCGGTATCAAAATCGTCCCTGAGCGTGTCCCAAGCTTCTGCTGAGACGGTTTTGAGTTGCCAACTTTTATCCCAATCCACTTTTTCCGTGCGCCCGTTCATATACTGCAAGAGCACGTCCATGTAGAAGCGGGCATGCTCCATGTGGGCAGCAAGGGTCATGCCGTCGCTCGTGATAGGCGTGGACGCTTGTTCAGCAGAGATGTCCTTAAAGGTGTGAAAAAAACTGACTTTAGCGTCTAGGTAGGCAGTAGGTAACTTGGGCGCACCCTCAACAGTTTCAACGAGTAGGGTGAGCAGGTTATCTACAAAATCTTTAGGTTGGATAGCGTCAGACATACGTGAGCCTCCTAAGTGGGACGGCTTTGCTAGTTAAGGTTATTAACACATACAGTGGAGACGAGTTAAGTGTAATGCGTAGCCGGGCTTGGGGGCAAGCTTATCTCTTTCAAAAATTACTGACGGGATAGCTCGAGAATCACCTCGAAATCATCAGGCTGGTTGCTGTCATCTAACGCGGCTTTGTTACGCTTTTCCATGCCACATGTCTGGCACCTACTGACAATAATCCAGCCTTTTTTGCCGTTGTAATCTACTGCAACAGGCTCCAACAGCCCGCCACAGTCACTCGCTCGGTCACCAGGGGTGATGTCTACGTGGAGCGAATACAAACAAAACGGACAGTGGTTGCGGTAGCTGCCGTTGGCAAGTGGCGGCACATCGCGCCCGCAGTGTGCGCACACAAAGCTAGTATTTTTGCCTTGACCTATAAAACGCCGTGACATTGATGCTCGTTTCTGTTGATTTGCTTAGGGATGATGATGGATGATGCTCGAGCCGTTGAGTGACATTCGTCTGAGGCTAAATCAAAAAGATACAGATCTAAATTCACTAACGACATCCTCAATATCTCGTCTACAAACGCATCAGAAAGACCTTAAACGTATAAAACTAATGATGCACTTACACAGCCGTTGGTCTACACAGAAGTTAGATTGACGCGGGTGTTTACTTACATAGATGTTTACTTACACAGCATCGGCCCGAGCGGCTCACCGCCGAGCAAATGCATGTGCAAGTGATAGACTTCTTGTCCGCCATGGGCATTGCAATTGACCATCAGTCTGTAACCATCCTCAGCGATGCCAGCGTCTTTGGCGAGTTTGGCAGCTACTGTAAAAAGCCGTCCTAGCGCCAACTCATCAGCCTCACTCACGTCGTTGGCAGTTGGAATAAGCGTGTTGGGGATTATCAAGATATGTGTAGGTGCTTGTGAGCTAATGTCTTTGAACGCAGTCACTAAGTCATCTTGATAGAGAATCTCCGCAGGAATTTCTTTGCGGATGATTTTGCTAAAAATTGTTTCTTCGGCCATGAGCTAAGTTTACCAACCTTTGCAGGTGAGTCTTGCTGCCTAGCTCGAGTGTACGTAGGGTGGGTTACA
>JBCCOX010000152.1:0-9049 GCA_039025155.1 Deinococcota bacterium
CGGGGCTTTATCGATCATGTCGTAAGACTGGGTTTCGATACTTGGATCTGCTGCGGCAGCCGTAAAGGTAATTGCTGCTGTTAAGGTCGTTTTACCGTGATCAACATGCCCTATCGTTCCGATATTGACATGCGGTTTCGTACGCTCAAATGTCGCTTTTGCCATTCTTCTCTCCTTTGAGATAGCGTTATAGGTTGTGTTATGCCATTCTGGTTAAACACTACATAAACCCTTAGGGGCTTTATTCTGTTCCCACCAGAGTCGGGTACTGTTTTTAACATGCTCCACGTGGGTTAATTCCCCAAAGAATTAACCGGGAACGTCTTAGCTATGAAGCTAAGTGTTCATCAAGCAAGCGCTTGCACCCCAGTGAGTACAAGCGACAAATCGATGCTCAAGACCTTACTTTTTAACTAAGTCGTCACTTTTTAACTAAGTCGTCTTGAATGTTCTTAGGCACGGGTGCGTAGTGGTCTAAAAACATCGTGAAGGTTGCGCGCCCTTGAGTAAGGCTGCGCAAGTCTGTGGCATAGCCAAACATTTCAGCGAGCGGCACGTGGGCGTTCACAACTTGGGCGTTGCCCCTAGGTTCCATACCCTGAATCTGCCCGCGGCGGCTATTGAGGTTGCCAATCACATCACCCATGTTGGCTTCTGGGGTAACGACCTCAACGCGCATAATGGGCTCGAGCACAATTGCAGCACCTTTGTTCATGACCTCGCGGACAGCCATGGATGCAGCGATCTTAAAGGCCATCTCTGACGAGTCAACTTCGTGATAGCTACCATCGTAGAGGGTCACTTTCATATCCACAATTGGGAAACCTAAAAGTGGCCCGTTTTGCATAGCTTCTTCAACGCCTTTTTGCACGGCTGGAATGTACTCACGTGGGACTACCCCACCGACAATGCCATTTTCAAAAACAAAGCCCTGACCGCGGTCAAGCGGTTCAGCCTTGATCTTCACATCACCATATTGACCACGTCCACCCGATTGACGCACAAATTTACCTTGCACATCCGCAGGTTTACTGATGGTTTCGCGGTAAGCAACTTGTGGCGCACCAACGTTGGCATTCACGCTAAATTCGCGCTTTAAACGGTCAACGATGATCTCGAGGTGAAGCTCACCCATACCTGAAATTTTGGTTTGCCCGGTTTCAGAATCTGTTTCAATGCGGAAGGTTGGGTCTTCTTCAGCTAGTTTGTTGAGGCCGCTACTGAGTTTGTCTTGGTCAGCTTTAGATGCAGGTTCAATGGCCACGGTAATTACGGGTTCAGGTACTTCGATGGACTCGAGCACAATAGGATTATCCGGGTCACACAAGGTATCGCCAGTAGTGGTGTCTTTAAGGCCAATCACCGCACCCAAATCACCTGCAGCAATGCTTTCAACTTCTTCACGTGAGTTAGCATGCATCTTGAGCAAACGGCCAATACGCTCTTTACGCTGCTTAGAAGCGTTCCACACGTAAGAACCCGACTCTAAAACACCTGAGTACACGCGCACAAAGGTAAGCCGCCCCACATAAGGGTCGGTCATAATTTTGAAGGCGAGTGCAGAGGTGGGCTCACTAGCGTCCGCAGGGCGCGGTTGCTCTTCGTCGCTGCCGGGTACAACACCTTGAATCGGTGGAATATCTAAAGGGCTAGGTAAGTACAAGGTCACTGCATCAAGTAAGCGCTGAACACCTTTATTTTTAAGCGCTGAGCCGCACAACACTGGGAAGTGCTGAAGGTCAATCGTCCCCTGACGGATGGCATTGTTGACAGTTTCTTCAGGAATGTCTTCACCCTCGAGGTAAAGCATGGCAAGCTCGTCGTCACTGTCAGCAAGTTGCTCAATCATGTGCGCGCGCTTTTCTTCAGCGAGCTCAACATACTCTGCAGGAACCTCAGTCTCTTGAATATCTTGACCGAGGTCGTCCATGTAAATATAAGCTTTCATGGTAACTAGATTGATGACACCTTTGAAGCTATCTTCAGCGCCCATCGGCCACTGAATAGGCACAGCTTTAGCCCCAAGACGTTCATCCATGGAATCAAGCACCATCTGAAAATCTGCACCTGTTTTATCCATTTTGTTAGCAAACGCAAGGCGCGGTACGCGGTAACGGTCTGCTTGACGCCAAACCGTTTCACTTTGCGGTTCTACCCCTTGGCTAGCGTCAAATACGGCCACGGCAGCATCCAACACACGCATGGAGCGCTCAACTTCCATTGTGAAATCTACGTGTCCAGGGGTATCAATAATATTAATGCGGGTATCATCCCAAAAGCACTGGGTTACTGCTGAGGTAATGGTAATTCCACGTGCTTTTTCTTGTTCCATCCAATCCATTTGCGAGCCACCCTCATGGGTTTCGCCCATTTTGTGGATGCGCCCAGCGTAGAACAAGATACGCTCAGTCAAGGTTGTTTTACCGGCATCAATATGTGCAGCGATACCGATGTTACGTGTTTGTTTTAGGTCAGTGGCGGTTACTGCCATGGTCCCTCCTGATCAGTCGTCTTACGGGTCCTACCTAGTAACGGTAGTGAGCATAGGCGCGGTTGGCTTCTGCCATGCGCTCAACGTCATCTTTTTTCTTAACAGCACCGCCGCGTCCTTGGGCAGCGTCGAGCAGTTCGCCTGCCACCCGCTCAACAGCCGTGCGTTCAGGGCGCGAATCAGATGCAGCCACTAGCCAGCGGAGCGCCAGTGACTCAGCACGACGTGGTGCAACTTCAACTGGCACCTGATAGGTTGCCCCACCTACGCGGCGACTTTTAACTTCGGTGCGCGGTTTGACATTGTCAATAGCTTGACGAAACACCTTGAGGGGTTCTTGACCACTGCGCTCTTGAATGAGCCTACATCCGCCGTAAAAAATTCGGCTTGCCAGGTTCTTTTTGCCGTCGCGCATGAGCTTATTGACAAATGCGGTCACGGTAGTGTCGCTGTAAACTAAATCCGGGTGTAATTTACGAACTTCTGCGCGTCTTCTACGTCCCATAATTATCCTTTAGGTTTTTTTGTGCCGTACTTACTGCGGCCTTGGTTGCGTTGTACATAGCGCCCTACATCTACACCGGCGCAATCTAGTGCCCCGCGGACAATGTGATAGCGCACACCGGGTAAATCTTTCACCCGACCGCCACGAATAAGTACCGATGAGTGTTCTTGTAAATTATGTTTTTCGCCAGGAATGTAAGCAGATACTTCGTAGCCGCTTGAAAGACGCACACGGGCAATCTTACGAAGAGCTGAATTTGGCTTTTTAGGCGTTTGAGTTTTAACGACTGTGCAAATACCACGACGTTGCGGGCTACCTTTAAGCGCAGGTGTCTTGGTTTTTTTGCGCACAACTTTGCGACCTTTTCTGAGAAGTTGGTTGACCGTTGGCAGTGTGACCACATTCCTTTCTTAACTAAACCTTGCAAGCTAAATCTTTTAAAAATAAGCTTCGTTGTTCAATCGTTAAGTACTTACTTATGATGCCCCTGTTTTGACACCACAAATTTGACACCACAAAATTGTCCCGACTCCAAACCGCAGCGTTGCGCGACTCGAGCCTCTTTGCCAAGGTTTATCTGGAAAGATACTACTTGACATCTGGCGACTAAAATTAACTTGTAATGCTTGATACGTTGTTGCTGTTTTCTTTCAGTAACGGCAATCTTGATTGCTAAAGCTTGATTACTAGGGCAACCTGTAAATGCTAAATTACCTAAGAAAGACACACAATTTTTTCGGGACGTTGTGGTCTTGCGTTTATCCCCTTAACACCACATAATCTCAATTAAACAGTGACTCACAGCAGTTGGCAAAGCAATAAAAAATCCTGTCCACTAGACTTAGCGCTGCAAGCCTAGGAACTCAAACTTTTGAATTATAGGACGTGTACGCTGAATATGCAAGTGCTGGGCGCTACCAAGCGTGCTTTTCAAACGCGATAATCCTATTGGACGCCTTCATTGTTTTCTCATAAGCTTAATTTTAGGCTCTTACGGTAGGTACATGACGTTGATGCAGAGTGGTGAACTCTTAACCGCCTGCATTTTCATCAGCTAGGGTCAATCCTTTAAGGCTAGCAGGGCGCGGTGTAGCACCTACTCAAGTAATGCTACAAGTTGTTCAAAGGTGGCAAGAGGTAGTGCTTCAGCACGTACCTTGGGGTTAAGCTCGAGCTTCTCCAACACATCTTGTACACGTGTATCTGCGTAACCTGCCATCAATAAATTTTTTTTAAGTGTTTTGCGGCGGTGTTGAAAGGCATGCTCAATCACCTTAAACAGTGCAGGTGCAGGTTGGCGCGCTCTGTCAATCTTTAGCTGCACAATAGCACTTGTCACTTTAGGCGGCGGCCAAAACGAACTTGGTTTAACATTGCGCAGGACAGTTACATCTGCATAGTACTGCGTCCACAGACTAAGTGCCCCATAAGCTGGGGTAGACGGTTTGGCAGCTAAGCGCTCAGCAACTTCTTTTTGAATAAGGCAGATAATTCTTGTGAATCTGCCAGATGCCAGCACGTTGCGCAGCAGTGGCGTAGCGATGTTGTAGGGCAAGTTTGCCACCATCACCGTTGGGTCTGGTAGGTCTGTGAGGTCAACTTTAAGCGCATCTGCATGAAGAATATTGACATTATCAAACTCAGCAAGGGTGTGCTCGAGCACAGGCAAAATCCGGCTGTCTAGTTCGACGGTAATCACGTTAGCGACTCGCTGAGCAAGTTCGTAGGTGAGCACGCCCAAGCCCGGACCAACCTCAAATACAGTATCTGTTGAGGCCAAGTTTGCGCTTTTGACGATTGCTTCTAACACACCTGTATCAATTAAAAAGTTTTGACCAAAGCGCTTGTCTGCATGCAAGTTGTAGTGCGCCAGCAACGCACGCACCCGTTTAGGTGAGGTCAGCGGGAGTGCATTGATGGTTTTGCTGTCGCTTAGATCGGGTAAACTCATAAATACTTAAATGTTTAAAGTAGCATGGTAGTTAACATAGCCCCAACAACTTTAGATGTGAGCTGTATACATTGCAACAACTCTACTGAATATGGAACAATTTATTTTAGGATTGCCATTACATCAAATTGCCATACATCAAATTGCCGTTGCATCAAATTGCATTAACATGTGTTGCTGAGTCACATGGAGCTGAGTCGCATGGGACTGGGTTGCATAGTTAAGTTAAAAGCCTCGCCAACACATTAAGCTGACAGAGGCTCAATAGGTTTTGAACAGAGTTATGTTGAACAGAGTTATAAAGCCTTATACGGTGAAAATATATACCCCAACTAAGACAAGGTCTGCTCGAGAATGCCCCCGATAGTCTGTTGGGCAGCACCGTAATCAAGCTCAGCTACCACTGCCCATTCACTCGAAAGTAGACTTTTAGCATTCTCAAAAATATCTCGCTCGGTATCAGCTAACCCGCGCTCTTGGTCGCGTTGAAACAGTGCGCCAATTAAGCGCGCAAGGTCATAAGCGTCGTTGGCAGCTAAAATATCTAGCTCGGCGCGGTGGCGCGGCGGCCATTGGTTGGGCAAGCTTAAATCACCTTTGCGGATGGCATCACTAAGTTGCTCGAGTTCATCATCCCCGACAGTATGGCGCAGGCCAACATCTTGCCCTTTTTCTAAAGGCACGAGTACACTCATATCGCCACGTACAAAGTCCACCTTGAGATACTCACGGGTTTCGCCTAATACCTCACGGGTTGTTTTTTCAACGACAACACCAGCTCCTTGACTTGGGTAGACCACTTTGTCGCCCACTTGAAACGTCACTCGTTTGTTCCTCCTCATGGCAGCCTAACACAGTTCGATTAAAAACGGATATACACACTGTGTTCATTCAACTTCATTCAACAGTGCAATACATAGGGGCTGTTGTATCATCTTGAGAGAAGATGCTCTGTTTAATAAGTCTTAATCTCTAGCTGTATTGATGCTTAAAATTGCTCGAGCATAGCCATAAATCACGGTAAACTACAAATATCTAGATGTTGAATCTGAGTATTGATGTAAGTGTTCATTGGATACACCAGATTGCATCTGATACAAATCTGACACAAATATATTCACCTACACATCTACCAAAACACTGTTACCAAAACACGGTGCGTGTGCATCAGGCAAACTCTACATCACACAAATCCTGTATCAGGCAAACCTACATCACCCCAAACAGTCAGTTCACACTTAACCCATCCCACCACAATACGAGGCATACTCTATGACCCAATTTTTGACGCAACACTATTCTTGTCAACAAGCCTGTAAGCTACACGCCCGCAAGCACTACGTAAACGCAGCTCTAGGCTACCTACCCTCTAGCTTATTTTACGATCTAGCAAATGAAAGTCAGCCTCTATGTTTCGCAAACTAGTGCTTATAAGTTTACTGCTCCTGTGGGCACCTGCTTGGGCGCGCGTTTGCATTGCTGAGCTGCGTGCAGATGAAGCCGGTTCGGCTCTGCAGCAGCTTGCTACCGGGCGTGACGCAGCCATTTATATGCAACGCGCTGTGGCCCTGCTAGAGCCTGTTCTGCCACGCTTTGACTACAACGAAACAGTGGGCGTTGACCCCACCGACAGCGCCTATGAGGCCGTGCGCTACCTGCTCGAGCGGCGCTTGTTGCCCGCAACGTGGCAGCCGGATAGTATTGACATGGTCACATGGCAAACGATGCTCACCCGTTTGGGGCGCTGGTATGGGCTTACGCCTGTAGCCCAACTTAATGATGCTGACGAACTCACCAAGCGCATGATTATCTTGACACTCGCAGAGTTAATTGACAATGCAACCCGTCAAATTAACCCCGTTGCGCTCGTTGCTTCTGCTGAGGACGACAGTAACCGCGTTGCGTTTTGGGCAATCATTCGCAATGATGGCGTGTATCCAAGGATGATTATCGTAGCACCACCCGGTGACAGCATCCGGCTAGATGATGGTGTGGCTGCCGTGCTGCCAACCTTGGAAACCTGCGCTATGGAGCTTGATAACTTCATCTTTGCGCCTGCCAACGTCGCTCAGCAACTCTTTTTATCTACTAACCAAGCCCGTATGATTGTTGCCAGTGCTAGCCCTGTGCCACTGACCATGGACGTACCCTCTGGTGAGGAAGTTAGTTTTTTTGTCTTTGAATCCCCAACGCTAGCTGGTATTGAGCAGTACGCTGCGCTGTTTCCGGGGCCGTCGCTAGGTGTTGGCACTATTTTAGGACTCATTCCACGGGTGCGCACGAACATGTCACCGGGAGAGATTTTAACGTTTTTGCAGTTGTAAGGTTGATGTTATCAACCTTGGCTAAACGACACATGTGTCCTTAGTGGTATCGTCACCTTGTCTAAAGCTACATGAACAAAGACGACCTCAGAAACATGTTGAGGTCGTCTTTATAATTTTCAATTTGCCACTATGTTTTGACTTGATTGAGGTTCTAAGTGAGCTTCAATATCATCTATCTATATCTTTGACGGGTTTTTGAAGCTCAGTCACCAGATGCTGCAGCTTGAGTATACAGCGGATAGTAAGTTTTGCTGAGGTAGTCTGCGCGGTGCATAACCCGGCCCTCGTTACCAAAGAGGCGCAAGACAATAACCTCATCTGGCGTTTCCCAGCGAGTCTCGAGCCGTAAATCACCTTCTGCAACAGCATTACCATAGTTATCAAGATTACCACGGTGGTACTCATCTAGCCACTCGGTAGAGGCTTCGCTAGGCTCACCATAAAGTTCGACCAGCACAGCTTGGATGGCTTCGTAATCATCGAGGTAACGCGACGTGACCGCGTGCCTATCAAAAATATATGTCCCTGCTGCTAGTTGGTCTTCTGCTGTAAACACATAGCCGATGGTTGCGCCTACGCCGAACATAGTTTGACCCGCAGTGAAGGTCATGGTGTCTGCGTCTTGACTCATAAACGCATAACTTTCGCTTTCCCTAGCTTCTGCCCTTGACACACCCCAATCGTTAAGGCGGAAGCCTCTTGCCAACACATTGCTCGAGGCGAGCATCAGCAAACACACAACGCCCAGCCGCCACCAGCATTTCAATTTGCTCAAAACGTCCTCCTTAGCTCGAGTCTCCTACTTTGAGCCTCATGTAGTACGCCCCACGTATTACCACGTATGACAACACTATTTGATATTTTTTCACTTAAGCTAGTGTTTGTGCAGTGGTTGATAAGCTCAGCGTTTGGCTTTGGCTTGGCGGCGTTCCATTCTACGGCGCTGGGCCCGATTCATGGGGCGCTGCCCACCTGCACCGCCGCCTGCTGCTACAACAGGGTTGCGTATTTGGGGTGTGGGTTCGTCTAAAGCGGCAGCGTGAACCCGTTGCGGCGTGCGCCGCCTAGGTTCTAGGGTTCCCTCTTGCAATTGCACGCGGAACATGATGCGTGCGGTTTCAAAGCGAATGCTGGACTTCATTTCTTCAAACAAGTTAAAGGCTTCAAAGGCATATTCTTGGATTGGGTTACGCTGACCGTAGCCACGTAAGCCAATACCCTGCCGCAGCACATCCATGTTGTGCAGTTGCTCTTTCCAGTGCGTATCAACAACTTGCAGCACAATGTAGCGCTCTAATTCCCGCATCAGCTCTTCGCCAAATTCAGTTTCTCTGGCTTCGTAGGCAGTTTCTACCACAGGGATAATTTGATCAACGGCGTCGTCTGGATCGTGCCCGCGTAGGGCTTCAAGATCAAATGACTCGAGGGCTGGAATAGCATTCACAAGGGCGTTACGCAGCGCGCCAATATCTTGTTCTTCTGGCTCGAGCTCTTTGTTTAAATACGTCTGTACAACAGAGTCCACATATTCAGCAATCATGTCCAGCACGTCTTCACGGATGTTACTGCCCAGCAGAATGTCACGGCGCTGAGTATAGATCACCTCGCGCTGCTTGCTCATCACATTGTCGTATTCCAAAAGCTGTTTACGGATGCCAAAGTTGCGGTCTTCTACCCGTTTTTGGGCGCGTTCAATGGCTCCAGTGACCATACCTGCTTCGATGGGTTCATCGTCGTTCATACCCATGCGGTCAATCCAACCGAGTACACGGTCA
>JBCCOX010000153.1:0-9022 GCA_039025155.1 Deinococcota bacterium
AATAATGTACGGATTAGCAAGGGATGGCTTGGTTGATAAAGGAAGCAATCCAAAAAATTTCCGCCATACCGCAATCATCATGACGATGTCAGATACGCGTTTGATAGGCCCTCTTTCAATTTTGGGTTGGATTTTTGGATTTGTAGCTAAGACAGACAAGTCTAAGCAAGTTCGAGAAGCGCTGATTGAAAAGTATTGCCAATAACTGTACACAATCGGATGAACATTTCCATCTAAAGGTGTTTGTACGGTAGCAATCAGCTTATTGCTATGTTGGGTTGCTGCTTTGAGGGACGTGTAAACCTCACCTCAACATGTTATGTTTGTATTCTAAAACACAAAGGAGGAAGGTTATGCGTACACGAAGGACTGTTATTGGGCTGTTGCTAGCATTAACAACACTCGCGCTGGCGCAAGATGGTCACATGTCTGAGGTGGTCAATCCGAAAAGTGAAAGTGAAATGCCAAGTCCGCTTGAATTAAACCCTACTCGAGGACAAGATATCGGCAGTGTTTTTGAAGCGTTTCTTAGCCCGCATCAACAAGGGGGTGAAGAAGAAGATACCCCCCGACTTATTCCGGCTGCGTTTCGGTCTACGGCTCCTTCCACACCTCGTAACGAACGCACCTCGCGTGGGCATGGGGTGTTGTCGTTTACCAACGACCTCAGTAAAGCCTATGTTCATGTGGCTGTTGAAAACGTTGACCTTGACAATATCGTGATGTTTCACATTCACTGCGGACGCCCCGGGCAGTTGGGGCCTATTATTGTCGATTTTGGTCTAATGGGCGATGTGCGCGAGTTTTGGGCAGATGGCGTGTTTACAATGGAAATCACCAACGAAGACATCGAAGCGGTGCTAGATAGTAGCGGGGGACTCATTGGTGCATTTACGGCGGGTTGCCCTATTGTGCCGAGCATTCCCAACGATAGGGTAACGACGATTGGTGGCATGGAGACGATCGCTCGAGAAGGCGAGTTGTATTTCAACCTGCACACCGCCGGACAAACCTACTTTGGAGATATTCGCGGTAAGCTTGTTCAAGTGGAATAAGTTTGTCCGCTAAATATTAGCCTGTCAACACGCGCGAGTGAGAAGGTAGCATCAACGTTGTAATGCTCTTCTTTTACTCGCGTTATTTTTATCTTGTAACAACAGCATCACGTTAGCGCGTTTGCACGTCCGCGGCATCCCTAAGTGCGTCCCCCACAAAGTTAAACGCCAGTACCGAAACCACGATAAGCACCCCCGGCGATAGCAACCACGGGTAAAGCCGCAGTGCTTCAAAACTTTGTGCGTCTTTAAGGAGTAATCCCCACGAGGTCATGGGTTCTTTGATGCCTAAACCTAAAAAAGACAAGGCACTTTCTCCCAAAATGTAACCGGGCAGTGCAATGCTGGCAGCCACCAACAAATACGAGGTTAAGTTAGGCAAAATATGCCGCAAGATGATGCGGTTATTACGAAGACCCATTGCTCTTGCTGCTTGTACATAGTCAACTTCCCTGGCCGCTAACACCTGCCCGCGCACCACTCTGGCGATACTTGCCCAACCGATAATCGACAGCACTGCCACAATGGCAACGTACACCCAGGTAGACGGCCAACGCGCCGGGATGATGCTTGCTAGCGCTAGCAAAATAGGCAAACGCGGAAATGACAACATCACTTCGATGAGGCGCTGCAGGAGGGTGTCAACCAGGCCGCCGTAGTAGCCGCTCACACCACCCACAAAAATGCCAATACTAAACGAAATGATGATGCCTACAAAACCCACGGATAGCGACACTTGCGAGCCGACCAACATGCGGCTAAGCAGGTCACGCCCAAAACGGTCAGTGCCTAGCGGAAACACAAAACCCTCCTCAACGCCAAATAAGTGCCATGTGGAGGTGAGTCCTAACACGTTATAGGGTTCACCGCGCACAAACCAGCGCAGGGGTTCAGGTGAGGTTGTATCTGCGACGTAGATGCGTTGAAAGGTGACGGGGTCACGTTCTTGGGTCATAGGGTAGACAAAGGGGCGCATCAGCCCACCTTCGTGTAAGACGCGGATGGGCTGCGGTGGATGATGGACAAAACGGCTGTGTTGGGTGGTGATGTTGTAGGGTGCAAGGAATGGCGCGAGTATTGCCATCAAATACAAAAGTACGAGGATGACGGCTCCGGTCATGCCGAGGCTCGAGCCTCGAAAGCGCCGCCAAGCAAGCTGTAAAGGACTTCTAGTGACAGGTGCTAGCGTATGTGTTTCGTTATCTGTTGAGTGACTTGCATCCACACGAACATCAACTTGGTCAGCCATAGCGAATCCTTGGGTCAACCCAGGCGAGGGTAACATCTGCCAGTAAATTCCCAACCATTAACAACAAACTGGTCAGCAAAAGCAGCGTCATCGCCACGTATTGGTCTTGGGCGAGTAGTGAATCGTACAAAAGCCGTCCAATTGCGGGTAAGTTCAGCACAATTGACACGATGATGGTGCCGTTGATAAGTTCCGGCAAGCTGAGCCCGGCAATTGAAATAAGCGGGTTGATAGCGTTGCGCACCGCGTGTCGGTTGATAACAATACGTTCTCGCAGGCCCTTTGCCCTGGCAGTACGCACATAATCTGCATGAAGCACATCCAGCAAGTTGGCACGCATTTGCCGCATAATCACGGCCACACCAGACGTGCCGATGGCTAAAATGGGAATCCACATGTGATTCAAAAAGCTCAAAAACTTGCCCCACGTCCACGGCTGCCCAATGTACTCGGGGCTAAATAAACCGCCCACTTGCCGCCCGCCGAGTGCGAGTACCAGTGCCACGAGCAAAAGCGCGACCAAAAAGTTGGGAACAGCCAGACCGATGTAGCCAAGGATACTCGCCACAGCATCTGTAAAGCCATTGCGTTTCACAGCAGTGATAATGCCTAGTGGAACCGCGAGTAACCACGACGTCACCATGGTGAGTGCTGAAATGATGATTGTCCACATAAGCTGCTCGCCAATGAGCCCGCTCACCGGGCGGTTGGCAAAAAACGAAAAGCCAAAGTCACCGTGGCGGACAATGCCCCAAAGCCAGCGGCTGTACTGCTCCCAAGCGGGTCGGTCGAGGCCAAGTTGACGCTCGAGCCGCGCTACGGTTTCCGGGCTCATACGTGGGTCTTCTAGGTATCTATCAGTAAAACTGCCTGGCTGCAGTTGAATCACCACAAAACATAATGCTGAGACAATCACTAGCGTTGGAATCATCAGCAAAATACGCCGGATGATATAGACGATAAGCGAGCCGCCGCTCATAGCATCCTCCGAAGTTGGTATTGCCAAAGAATCATCATATGACTCTACTTTCTTGAATAAAAACGAGGCTAAGAGATGCGAAGAAGATATGTTATGCAACCTGAGATCATCAATGTGATGAAGGTTGAGAGTCTAGCATCAAGCGAGATGGCTATGCCCACTCAAGATGGCTAGGTCATCTGTTTAAGGGGTTTACAACGGGATTTGTCTTACCTGAATGTCGTCGGTGATGCTTTCATCATAAGCCAAAATTGTTTACGATAATCACGCAAATATAACGCGAGCGTAATAAAAAACAGGAGCACAAAGCCCCTGTTCTTTGGTGATGGTGACCGAGTCTTACTACTCAGCAATAAAGTAGAGCGGCACAGGGTTGTAACCCGGAATCACGCCAAGGCTGTAGATGAAGTTTTCGACTGTGTTGCGTGCTGCGGCGACATTGGCGGGTTTGGCAATCATAATTACCGGGACGTTTTCTGCATTGATCTCTTGCCATTCTTGGTAGAGCGCGACTCGCTCCGCTTGATCACTTAGAATTGAGCCCTGGTCGAAGATTTCGTAGAGGCGCAGTTCCCAGTCAGCCATCACGTCAAAGTTGGCGGGTTCGCCAGGTTCTGCGGGTTGGCTGGCGGTGTGCCAGTAGTAGAGAGAACCACCTGGTTGCCAGATAGGTTTGCGTAACTCGGGGTCGGGTTGGTTGCCGAAGGCGACCAGAATAGCCTCAAAATCGCCACTGAGTGCGGTGCCAAACAGCGCACTTCCCTGAATGCCGTTGAGGTCAACTTGTAAGCCTACTTGACCGAGGTCGTTTTGCAGAATGGTGGCAATGTCGGTGAAGGTGCTCGAGTCCGCATTGTAGGTAAGCGTAAACGCAATGTCATCCCCAGCGACAAAATTTCGCGTGCCGTTACCATCGCTGTCGGTGAGGCCGAGGGCGTCAAGCGCATTGGCAGCAGCGTCTAGATCAAACATGTTCATTAAAGCTGTGGTGTCGTTGTAAAAGGTCCCATCCACCGGGGCGGTGGGCGTACCTGGAATTTGGGCGAGACCGTTGTAAACATCTTCAATGACCCGCGTGCGGTCAACGGCGAACTCGACGGCCCGGCGGAAAGCAACATCTGAAAACAGGTCAGCGAGGTCGGGATCAGCGGCGTTAAAGTTGAGCGCCAAGTGGGGCGGCGAGCCAAACAGAGCGTTACTTTGAATCACGCGGAAGTCAGCCCCGGCGACCTCTTGCGACTTAAAGTCGGGAAATTGTGCGCCGGTAATATTGAGTTGGTCGAGGTTGCCCGCTTGGAACTGAGCCACTTGGGCTTCGGTGCCACGGACAATGAGGAACTCGAGCCCGTCAATATAGGGCAGTTGCGTGCCTTCACTGTCTACCTTCCAGTAGTTTGGGTTTTTGGTGAGGCGGACAACTTGCCCAGGCACGTACTCGCTGAGCATATAAGGTCCAGTGCCGACAACCTCACTGGGGTCAACATCGGTGGGCCAAGCGTCGTTAATTTGGGCAGCTTCCGCGCCGCCTTCTACGCTGAACTCGAGCAATTTGTGCTTAGGCATAATAAAAAAGCGTTGTTGTAACAAAAACGCTGCTGAGGCTGTAGGTAGGGTCATTTGCACGGTGAGGTCGTCGAGTTTTTCAAATACAACCGATTGCTCTTCACCGTCTATATTAAACGTAAACTGGGCGGCGTCGCCCGCACGTGCTTCGGGGTTGGTGATGATCTGTTCGTAGGTAAAAATTACGTCATCTGCTGTCAACGGCGTGCCGTCGTGCCAAGTGACGCCTTCACGTAGGTTAAAGGTATACACAGTACCATCTTCAGAAATATCCCAAGATGAAGCGAGGGAAGGCTCGAGCGCGTACGTTTCTAAGTTAAACTCCACCAAGCTATCAAACATTTGCTGGCTAATGCGCTGGGAGATGCTGCTGATTTCACCGTAGTAAAAAAAGCGCGGGGGTGCGTCGTCGAGCGCTAAGGTCAAACTGCCGCCGGGCGTACCGGGCATCACGCCGATGCCGCTGTAATCAGGCAGGGTGCTGACTTGACTTAAGCTGATGTTAGCCGTGAACAAAAGTGACACAAGCAGTATGTGGCGTACACGTTGGGCAAGTGGGGACATAAACCTCTCCTTAAAATTGAACTGGTGGCCATGTTGGAACCTTGGAAGCAGTTCCAAACACACGTCTACAAGGTTGTTGAGATTAAGACTCAAACACCAATATTAATGTTGCAAACACCGTCAGCATATAATGCTTTGCGTGCTTGTGCAACATCATCAGCGAGCATATATAAGGCAGTTAAATCTTAAAATGACTAGGCCACTTCAAGTAAAAACTTAAGATTCTAAGCTGATTAATGGTGGTTGCACTGTCAATCAAAACCAATCAACATCAGCGCATTCACAAATGAACACAACAGAAGATGATTCTGACGTGCTCAACTGTAAAAAACGATTCATCACAAAGATATAAAGGCGTCACCAAAGGCGCAACATCATCTCATTGTCATGAGTTTGTGGTCATGAGTTTGTAGCGGTAGTGTGATATGTGAATCTATTCATGACGTATAGGCCAGTACAGCTGTGAGTAGGCTGATGTGCGTGCTTAAGATTGCCTCGAGGGAACATACATGCTGCCGGCAATGACTGGATACGCTGCGCCTGTTGCCGCGGGCAAGATATTAGGTTTACCCAGTAGCGCATAGTAGCCAAGCACGGCGAATGCCAGCGCCTCACGATCTTTGGCTTGCCAGCCGAGTTCGTTAAACGTTTGAACAGGTACGGGCAAACGTTCTTTAAGCTGCTGCATGAGCGTGAGGTTGTAAGCACCGCCGCCTGCAACCAGCACGCGGTCTAGACCGTGGGGTAAGACAAAGTCTTGATAAGCTTGGGCAATGCTTTGGGAACTGAGGGCAGTTAAAGTGGCAACGAGGTCGGCAGGAGCTATGGATTTATTGAGTTGACCCAAAAAAAGCTCGAGTGCAAACACCTCACGTCCTGTTGTCTTGGGAGGGTGCTGAGCAAAGTAAGGATGTTTCATCCATTGCTCGAGCATATCTTTATCAACCGTGCCCGTAGCTGCAAACGTGCCACCTTCATCAAACATCTGCTTTGTGACCTGCTGCATGGCGTCATCTATTAAACAGTTGGCAGGACCCGTGTCAAAGGCAAATATGTCTTCGTTTGACCCTGCTGGCAAATAGGTGAGATTAGAAATGCCGCCTAAATTGTGGATGGACCTTCTCTCACTGCTATGACCGTAAAGAAGTGCATCCGCAAAACTGACCAGCGGCGCACCTTGACCGCCTGCAGCCATATCGGTTTGCCGAATATTGGCAACGGTCATCACATTACAAGTTTCGCTCACGCGGCTGGGTTCGCCTAGTTGCAAGGTGCTTGGCGTGTGCCAGCCGAGGGTTTCATCCACAACGGGTACGTGGTAGAGCGTTTGTCCAGAGACACAGACAGCATCAACCTGATGTTCTGCTTGAACATGTTTGACAAGTTGTGCGTAGTGATTACCAACTCGGGCGTTAACCTGGCTTAGATCAGCTAGCGTGATGCTGTTGATGCGCAGAGCTTGATGGAGAGCAGCTTGTAGGTCGTCTGGATAGGGGAGGCTGGCTCTGGCGAGGACGTGCCAGCTTAGAGTGTCTGTGCTTTGAGAAGATGTGTTTGAGGTGTGCTCGAGCCTCACCAACACCCCATCCACCCCATCCAACGAGGTTCCCGACATGAGCCCCAAGATGTTAACGGGCCGACCTTGCCAATACTGTGCGTAGTGCGCGTGAACGGTCATGGGTGATGATACCCGACATATTGAACGTTAGCTTTCTCATGGTGGAGAAGTGAAGCTCGAGGTCGCTAACTCATCAATCTCAACGACATTTCAACATTGAGGACAGATTGTGTAGCTAGATGTACTCGACAATCTTATTGAGACAACATTGCTTTTTAGGTGCTGATAAGGATGATGATGCTATTTAAGTCAGCTAGATTTACCAAAATAATCCACAGCTAAGGCTATTTTTTACATAAGTCATGACATCGATGTACATGACGTTGCTGTAAATATCGTCTGGATGAACTTAGCCCCTTGCAAACACTCTAGCAACGGCATCATAAAATGCGTAGCGCGTCCGAACAATGCCTGTTTGACCTGTGACCGGGTCAGCTTGGCTGTGCCGGCTCGGGTGAACGCGGTTGGTGAGTAGCACGCCAAACCAGTCTTGCTCGGGTTCTAACCAGACGCTTGTGCCAGTAAAGCCCGTGTGACCGTAGCCGCTTGCACTCGCCGCGTGCCCTGCAAAGCTGTAGTGTCCACCGCTGTGTTTGTGATGCCAGCCTAGCCCTTGGCGTCTGCCGGCGTCATCAACGTGTACCTTGCTGCAATCTTTGAGAAGCTCGGGACGCCCTAAGCGAGCATCCAGGTTAAGCCACGCTTGACAGTAGCGTGCCATGTCGTAAACTGTGCCAAAAAGCCCCGCGTGACCAGAAACACCGCCCATAACCCAAGCGTTTTCATCGTGAACGTCTGCCCACATGAGCTGTTTTCGCCAACCGCAGCGCTCGGTAGCCGCATACTGACTCGCTATATCAGCAGGTTGAGGGTTTTGGTTGATAGGGTACTTGTCGTGGGGTCGGTAGTGGGCACGCGTTAGTCCCAGTGCGTCTAGGTGAGGGCGCACAAAGTTGTCTTGCCGAAGGTTGGTGATGCTTTCAACAATCGCCCCCAGCGTTATGTAGCCGAGGTCGCTGTAGGTAAGTTGTGGAGGTTGTTCTACAGATGACTGAAGTGCATTGGCTAAGGCAGTTTGACGTGAACTCACCCAAGCAAAAAGAGGCCGCCACGCGGGCAAACCTGAACTGTGCGACAGGAGCTGTGTCACCGTGACATTGGCCAGAGATGGCGTTTGTGCCCAGCCTGCGTTGCCTACAAAGCGCTGCACACTGTCGTCTAGGCTTAGCTCATCAGCTTGCTCGAGCTTCAAAATTGCTAACAAGGTAGAGGTGACTTTAGTAAGCGATGCTAAGTCAAAATAGGTGTCTGGTGTTACGTCATAACAGATGGCCTCAGTTGTATGAGGGCGTAATGCCTCGAGGCAAGTCACGCCATATGCACCAACAACCTCGATCCCAGCGCGTGTACCTACAGCAGCTACGGCAGCAGGAACATCGCCTACGGTGACAGCATGCTCGAGGACACTAGCAACAGCTTCAAGATCGTAGGTTAGGGTAGCCATAGTTCAAGCTATCAACACTACATGAGATGAATATCGCCTTTACTTGTGCTAGATGAGTTGCTGAGCTTGCTTCATACTGACATACAGCATTACGGTATTAGCATATATGGCATTGACACACGCTAGTGAACTCGGGTAATGTCCCGTCGTGGCTGATATTACCTTACGTAATTTTGAACCCGCTGACAAAGCTGCCGTGATTGAGCTTTGGAACGCACACCTAGGCAGTGAGCATCCGCTGACGTTAGGCTTGCTCGAGCAGGCCCTCGAAGCTGAAACTCCTGAAGGCTGGTTTATCGTCGCAGTTGATGCTCATGAGCTTGTGGGGTTCATTTGGGCAAAACCTTCAGGCTGGTGGGTAAACACAACAGCTAAAGCGCATTTGTGTGGCTTAGCTGTAGCACCAGCACGGTGCCGTCAAGGTATTGGAAGTCTGCTGTGGGACACGTTGATCGCACGGTTGCAGGCTAAAGGCATAGGTCAGCTTCGT
>JBCCOX010000154.1:0-9013 GCA_039025155.1 Deinococcota bacterium
CAGTTGCGATGGCCGCAGGTGTGATGACACCATTTGTGATGGCAGTCTCTGTGAAAGCAAGGGCCAGCTCAGCTTGTGCCAAGCTCTAGCCAATCTTGCCCACCAACCATGGTGCCACCGGGCATGATGTTTTAGGTGACGTAACGTCATCATAGCCTCGAGCCTACCCTGCAATTAGTAAGGCTTTGATGACAAGCACCTAAGAATGGCTCAGATTTATGCCATTTTTCTGAGATTTAGCCCCTAAAGTGAGATTTCTAGCACCTTGCCAAGCATGTCACATCTATTTACTTAGATGTTTACCTAGAGACTATTGATAGCCTCGAGCTTCAATGACCTATAAACCTCAACTAACATCATCTGGACGTGCTTTCTGGTTATCCAAATGATATTTTGACCGCTTAACCCTTTGATGTGACGCTATCTGCCATCACCTTTACATCTGCACTGTCAATGCACTGTCAATGCACTGTCAACGCACTGGCAGTGTGAAAAGTAGGCAAGCTTGTGGTAAATATCACAACGTGACCATGAGAAACAACAGTGAGAGGCAACGTGGTCATTTCATGAACGTCATCACCTGCTTATATACCTCACGTGAGGTGGACACTGCGCTTGCTATACTAAATACATATAGTAAGGTTTTGGCGAGTATCAAAGCTTTCTTAGCAGCAGCGGTTACAGATAAACACGCTCAGCTAGTTGACTAAACATATCTAGGGGGTAGGTAAACCCGTGAAGGTTTTGCAAGGATTATTTTTAATTATTTTGACGGGCGTGCTGTCGGCCTCAGCACTATTAGCCTCAGCAGCATTTAAGTGGGCCCAAGAACTGCCTGAACTCAATGAGCTTACGAGCCTCGAGTACACCGCCACCACGCAAATTTTTGCGCGCAATGGCGAGCTTATCGGGGAGATTTTACCGGTTCAAGGTGAAGACCGCGCGTCAACAGACCGTATCCCAGTCACGCTAGATGAAGTCTCACCCGCCGCCCTCGCTGCCATTATTGGCTCAGAAGACGACCAGTTTTTTAATCACTACGGCTTTGATGTGCCCGGATTACTGCGGGCAACATGGCTGCTGGCCACAGGTGAAGGTGGGCGGGGTGGCTCGACCATCACCACGCAGGTCATTAAAAACGTCTTTTTCCCAGACATTGCTGAAGAGCAAACCATTGAACGTAAAGCCAAAGAAATTATGATGGCCATTGAGCTCGAGCGCCGCCACACCAAAGCAGAAATTTTGCAACAGTGGCTCAATGTGACCTTTTGGGGTGGCAACTTTTATGGGATTCGGGCGGCTTCGCAGGCCTATTTTGATAAAGACCCTATTGAGCTAACCCTGGCTGAAGGTTTGTACCTAGCACGGCTTGTACCTTTTCCTAGCCGCAACTACGAAGAGTTTGAAAACACCCGTAGGGCTATGCGCAACGTGCTTGACAACATGCTCGAGCAGGGTGTCATTAGCCAAGAAGCGGCTGACCGAGCCTGGCGGCAACCCATTCAACCCACGGGCTGGCGCGTTCAGTACGATGCAGATGGCAACCTTGTTGGCACACCTGAACGCACAGGTGAACCATTAGGACTTTCCTCAACAGTAAGTTCTAACCTTGCACCACACGTAAGTTGGACCGTGCGCAACATCCTCACAGATCGTTACGGCGAAAGCCGTGTGTTTAACTCAGGCGGCTTGCGGGTTTACACCACTATTGACGTACAAGCCCAACAAGCTGCCAACCAAGCTTCGCTAGATGCCGCCGCCCCACCGGGCGCACAAGTTGCCATTGTGGGTGTAGACCCCAGTACAGGTGAAATCCTTGCGATGATTGGCGAGCGGCTTATCCTTGGTGAACCCATCGGCGAGTTTAACCGCGTTACCACAGCGCTACGTCAACCGGGTAGCTCATTTAAGCCCATCATTTACGCCACTGCCATTGAGCAAGGCGGCTACACCCAAGCTGACGTGGTGGTGGACGAACCCGTAAGCTTCCCGCAGCCTAACCAACCCAACTGGGAGCCAGACAACCACGACAACACCTTTATTGGCGCGCGCACCCTACGTGAACACTTAAACATCTCGCGCAACATTCCGCTGGTGAAACTGGTTGAGGCTGTCACGCCGGAGGCCGTGGCCGCGCGCTCGCAAAGTTTGGGCTACACAACCGTGCAACCGTTTATCTCGATTGCGCTAGGGTCATTTGAAGTGACGCCGCTCCAACACGCAAGTGCGATGGGCACATTTATGAACGGCGGTCTACATGTTGAACCCCATCTCATCAGCCGGGTGGAGGATGTTGAGGGCAACGTGCTGTGGGAACCCCAGCCGCGTAAAACCCAAGTCTGGACGGAGCAAACGGCCTATATTATGCTCGACCTGATGCGGGCCAATGTGGCAGATGGGGGTGCGTTTAGTCGCCGTGCCCAAATTGGTGAGCGTTGGATAGGCGGTAAAACGGGCACCACCAACGATGACCGCGACATTTGGTTTGTAGGCATGTCGCCTGAACTTGCCTCTGCCGTGTGGATTGGCTATGACGATTACAGCGCACTACCGAGTAGCATGCTGAGGCCAGATGGCGAGCGCGAGCGCATGACTAGCTCGAGGCAACCCATCTACATTTGGCGTGACTTCATGGAGCGGGCTTTGCGTGGCACGCCTACCACCAGTGACATCCCTGTACCAGAGGGCATTAGCTTTGCGTCTTTTGATCGCACCACGGGTAATTCCGGTGGCGGCACGCGCGGCGCGTTTGTCGCAGGTACTGAACCCACAGGCTCACAAACGGTGACCCAAGCTATTCGTATTACCATTCCCATTGACAACCGCACGGGTAACCGAGCAACCGCGTCAACACCGCGCAACAACATTGTTTGGCGGGAAATTGCGCCTAACGAGATTGAGCGTTACGTTAACAACTAATTAGCCTCTGATACCGTTTCCGGTTAATTCTCGAAGGAATTAACCCGCATAGAATGCGTAGAAAAAGATACGGTTTCCGTTGGGAACGGAATAAACACGCCAGAGTTTATGCAGTGTTCAATCGGAATCCGTATGACATAATTCTCTTAGCAAGGTTACGAGCTGCTGTTACAGGTCATTCATATGCAACGTTGTGTTTCAAGAAAGGGAGCAGGGGGATGATCTCACTGAGAGCTTATGGGTTTATCAAGGGTGATGGTGTTGAGAATACATCTGAGGGTACTGATTGTATCAACATCACGTGGAGCTGCTATTTGTAAAACGTTCAAGGCTATGCTTGATTTGGGTTACCTCTAATGCGCTTGCAAACTGTACTCTACAAGGGCCTCGAGGTTGGCCTGTTGCCCTTCGGTTTCCGCATCTTGCAAAATTGTTGCATCAACATAGTCAGTTAATGACTCGAGCACGCGCCATGCCCGCCGTTTGTCCAAGTAGTGGGCGTGCTTGTGGTTGAGTACCGTGTAAAGCAAGGTGGCAGCTTGCTCTAGGCGGGAGCGCTTGCGATGAATTTCAGCAATGAGCACAAAGTGCTCGAGCACTTGAGCGGTTGCACCACTTTCCCAAGCTAGGCTAAGTGCTGTATTAATGTGCTGCTGGGCTTTGCCGTTGTCACCTTCACCTAGGTGTACTTGGGCTAGGGTAGCTTGCAAGTCGCTACGCAGCCCTGCTAAAGGCGTGTCTGCTAGCCGCTCGAGCGCGTCTTGGGCGGTGCTTTTGGCAACCTCAAATTCATCGAGAGCAAGTGCAACCCGGGCTAGCCGAGCTTTAAGTTCAATTAACATAGGGCAGTCATGAATGCGCTGGGCAAGGCTATACGCCACCTCGAGCGTAGCTCTAGCTTGCTGCGGGGCAGCATAGCGCAAGTGCAACACACCCAAGTCGGCAAGGACGGCGGCTGCCCGGTAATCATCTCCAGAATCTTGCAGGAGCTCGAGTGCCCGCTGAAAGTGAGCTTCAGCCTCAGTCACATCACCGGTCATCAGCAGCACGTGCCCTAATTCAGCGAGTACCGCGGCTAATTTGTGAGATACCAGTTGGCTGGCGAGGTCGTGAACTTGTTCTAGTAGCGCGCGGGCGTCATCGCTTTGTCCCATGCGCACCATGCAGCGGCTGAGTACCAGCACCACGTCAATTTGGGCAGCCTCGAGGTTGTGACGCCAAGCTTCACTGGGGCTACTGGTATCGGGTTGTTCTTTAAACAACCGCAAGGCTGCTTCGGCAATTTGTTTGGCTTGGTCTAACTTCCCACTACGCTCGAGAATCTGTGCCCTAGCAAGCTGCAAGGGTCCGCAGGTGGTAGCATCTGTGAGTGACTGCTGGGCTGTTTCAAACACATTGATAGCCTGACGCAAGTGGCTGGTGCGCGTCAAAAACAACGCTAACAGGGGCGCTGTTTTTGCAATACTGGCGCTATCTTGTACACTCAGTGCCCACTGCCAAGCCGCCACAATGTTGTCGCGCTCAGCTTCAAGAACTAGCAAATCCGCTTTGCTAGTAGGTGCTTTGTCAAGCAGTAACCCCATGTAGTAATGACTGTGCTTACTACGTGTTTGGGCTTCACTATCGGGGTCTTCGCGCAGTTTTTCTTCAGCGTATTGGTACAGCAGTGGATGCCACTCGTAGCGCCAGTCTTCTGTCACTTGCAAGAGCGATTTATCTACCAATGAAATAAGAATAGGTAAGGTCGCAGCTGCAATCTCTTGGGCAGCTTCTTTACGAAAGCCCCGTTTAAACGCGGCCAATTTGCTGAGCACTTTGGTCTCGGTATCAGTCAGCAGCCGCCACGAGTACTCAAATACGGTACGAATGCTGCGGTGGCGTTTGGTGACGTTGCGGGCTGAGGTTGCCAAAAAGTCTAAATCCTGCTCAATTTCAGTTGCAATATCACTACACGACATCATCTTGACCCAGACAGCCGCTAGCTCGAGCGCTAGGGGTGATCCTTGAAGCAAATGGCAAATGCGAATAACAGCAGGTAGTTCGTCTTTGTTGAGCGCAAAACTCAACTGTGCACGGCGCGCCCGCTGTACAAACAGTTGCACAGCTCCCGAGGCCAGCGCTTGTTCTATTGTGCTGCCCCGCGCAGGTAGCGGCAACCCCAACAAAGGAACCACCCATTCTTCAGCAATGTTTAAACGCTCTCTGGAAACAATCATAATTTTGAGGTTGTCACACCCGTGAACAAGCTCAGTCGGGAGTATGGCTTCCTCCATGAGGTGTTCAAAGTTATCCAAAATGAGCAGCAAACGCCCCTCTGCAATGTGACTCATAATATCCTCGAGGCTGTAATCAGCTTGCAGCTCGAGGGCGTCAGCAATGCCTGTAACGATATCTGCGGCGTCTTTGGCATCATCTAACGCCACATAGTAGATACCTTCAAAAATACCTAGTTCAACCTGTTCACTAGCAGCTTCTAAAGCCAACCGTGTTTTGCCGATGCCGCCCTGTCCAAACAGGGTTAACACCCGGCACTGCGGATGATCTAAATGCAGGTTGATGACTGCCAGCTCGTCTTGCCGCCCAATCAAAGGGGCACTTTGCTTGACAATATTATGATCGGGCTGGTCGTCGTTGTTGGCACGTTCTTTAGTGACAAGACGTGGCGCTGGCCGTTCAAAGGTTGCCGTGGGCGTACTGCCGTGCTGCAGAGCCAACAAGTCTTGAGCAAACGCTTCGGCTGAGCTGTAGCGTTCATCGGGTTCTTTGGCGAGTGCTTTGTCAATCACCCGGTCTAAGTCTTTGGGCAACCCGCTGCGCAGGCTACTTACCACCTCAGGATTTTTAGAGAGGATGTTAAGCAGTAAGGCGCTGAAGTTATCAGCAGCCATAAAAGGGGTAGCACCCGTTAACATTTCGTAGAGCACAACGCCCAGCGCCCAAATGTCCACCCGGTAGTCAATAGCTTGCCCGCGCATCTGTTCAGGCGACATATAGGCTAGCGTGCCTAAAAAGCCACCCGCTTGGGTTAGCCCACTAATGCCATCAAACTTGGCAATACCAAAATCTAAAATTTTGACTAAGCCGTCTTTGGTAATCATCAGGTTGGCGGGCTTAATATCGCGGTGAACGATGCCTTCTTCATGAGCTTTGGCGAGGCCTTTAGCCGTTTGTAAGGTGTAGCTCATAATGTCATGAAAGGCCAGTTCACCTTCTTCTAAGCGGGTCTCGAGCGTCTTGCCAGCGTAGTGCGCCATGACAATAAATAGACGGTCACCGTCATCTTCAATACTATGGGTGATACCAATGTTGGGGTGATCCATGCGTGCAGCAGCTTGCGCTTCACGCATAAAACGCGCTTTGGCTTGGCTGTCTTTGGCGTAGCGTTGGGACAAAAATTTAAGCGCTACAATGCGCCCCAAGCGTGTGTCTTGCGCCCGGTACACAGTGCCAGCACCACCCTCACCAAGTTTTTCAATGAGTTCATAGTGTAAGATGGTCTCGCCTACCACGCCTACGTCCCTTCATCTATGGCTTTTTACAAAAACTTTACTAGTTAAATATTTTAATAAAATTTAAGCTTACTTGTATCGTATTCAACTTGACTAACTAAATTTAACCTTGACACTTCCGCACTGAGTTTACAATCGACAGCGTGGTATGAGCGTCTTAACCAACATATTTAATATCATGGACGACATAAATGTATGGGATTTAACTACAGCTAAACAGTCACCAAACACCCCTGTATAATTCAGCGCGTTTGTGCTGTTCTCGAGCATCATCACCAAAAAGCTGCGCATGACATGATTGTGTAGCGTGCCTACTCATCTCAAAATGAGACAAATCTTAGCGGTTACCTAGACACAAATTATAGCGACTAGGACAATCTCTAAACAAACATGTACATATTAACATTAGAGACTCAGGAGGCTTTACAAATTGTACTCACAGCAGTTTAATAACATACTCATCTTAAACTCATGTTGTGTCCAGATGGTTGAGTGTATCTGTAGATTTTCATAAAAACGTGACTCGAGCCACAAAATACCTTGCTGAACAGCATTTGGGCAGGTGAGCTTGCTTAAATGTGCTAAACTAGAGCAAATCGCTCAAGGTTCAATTGAAAGCTTCAGTAAACCTTGTAGCAGCAAAGGTTTAAAGTATGTCATCATCTAAATCTATCTACACGCTCGAGCATCCAGAGTTTGCAAACAGTGACAATAAGAATACTATTACAAGTGGTAACACTGTGTCCCTACGTAGTCTCCTTAAAGAACACGGTCTCCGCTATAGCAAACCACGCGAGTTGATCTTGGCGTTTTTTCAAGAACAAGACCGCCATGTCAATGCTGAAGCAGTCTATGTAGCACTCAAACAACGCGGCCACAGCATGAGTTTATCCACTATTTATTTAAACTTAAACGCACTGAGTGAAGCGGGCCTTATTCGTGAGTTTCCAAGCCCTACAGGTGAAACCATTTACGACAGCAACGTTCACGAGCACTATCATCTCATTTGTACTGAAACAGGTGAAAGCTTTGATATTCCCGTGATTACAGTAGATGGTAAACCCATCACTCAACTCATTAAAGAACAAGTCGAAACACTTACAGGTTGGCAAATTCAAGAGCCTGAACTCGTGCTGCGCGGGTCGCCTCAACAGGCTAACCCGCAACACGCCAGTAAGTCTCACTCGGATTAAACCGTCATAAGCTGTAGCTACTAACCTCAGTGTTACAACACAACTAACACCCGCGTCAGTCAGGATGCGATCGACGCGGGTGTTCTGTGAAGGCTAGAGTTATCCTAAAACGCAAGATGGCACCCTTGTTTGCGCTTTTTAAGCAGTGGTAAAATGAAAATCGGAATGATTGTGAAAAGCTACACGAGGTGCTGTTGTCCGAACTTGTATTGAGCATGTAGCCGGGTACGCACGTCACTACATCATTTGTAGCACTCGAGGTCAGCACGTCACTACAACTCGCTAAAGTTAGACCGTACTGGTGTATATACGGTTTTAGTCACTTAACGCCATCACATTATCTAGGTTTGTGTTTAAGTAGTTCATGAGGCTGTTGTATCCGCGTTGTAGTAGTACAACCAACAGGAGGAGTTTGTGTGTATTTTCATCTGTTAATGATGTTTTTAGCTGCTGGCACCATTGGCGTGCTTGCTATTGTTGTGGGCGGTATCTTGGGGCCCAAAAAAGCCCACGATGTCAAGCTAGACGCTTACGAGTCAGGCAACCCCGTTGAAGGGAAAGCACGGGAGCGTTTCCCGATTCACTTTTATCTGGTTGCCATGCTGTTTATCATCTTTGATATTGAGACAGCATTTTTTTATCCGTTAGCCGTCAAATTTCGAGCAGCACCCGTATTTTTGTTTGTGAACGCCATTATTTTTGTAGCCATTTTGGCCGTTGGTTATGTTTATATTCTCAAAAAAGGTGTCCTTAATTGGAAGTGAGGGAATATGTCACTTATAGATTTGTTTGAAAAAGATGTTCAAGAGTTAGAAAATGAGGGGATTTTATTCAGCTCGCTCGAGAAGCTTGTAGCTTGGGGCCGCTCCAATAGCCTCTGGCCAGCAACCTTCGGGCTAGCCTGTTGCGCTATTGAAATGATGCAGTCCACCAATTCCCGCAACGACCTCGCTCGCTTTGGCTCAGAAGTGTTTCGGGCTAGCCCGCGTCAGTCAGACGTGATGATTGTAGCTGGGCGTCTTTCTAAAAAGATGGCCCCCATCATGCGCCGTGTTTACGATCAGATGCCCGACCCCAAGTGGGTTATTTCGATGGGTGCGTGCGCGTCGTCGGGCGGTATGTTTAACAACTACGCCATTGTGCAAAATGTGGATTCAGTAGTTCCGGTAGATGTCTTTGTACCCGGCTGCCCGCCGCGCCCAGAAGCCCTTGTCTACGGCGTTATGCAACTGCAAAAGAAAGTGCGCGGGCAAGCTTTTGACCAAAAAGGCATCGAACTGCCCATGGTAGAAGGCTGGAAGTCATGAGCCTCACTGAAAGCGTTGTTAGCGAGCTAAAAGCGTTGGGCGGCAAACCGGCTGAGTTTAAACAGATGGTCAGCGTCACTGTAGA
>JBCCOX010000155.1:0-8933 GCA_039025155.1 Deinococcota bacterium
CATTCCCGAAGGCTTTCGCATGGTGGACATTGCTGCGCGTTTTGCTGAGGCGGGTTTTGGAGATGCTAGCAGCTTAGAAAGTTTGTTCCGCAACCCGGCAGACGTGCGCCCTGAGTACGTTCCTGAAGACGCTCCCCTCGAAGGCTACTTATTTCCTGCTAGCTACGATATTCCTGTGGGAAGCAGCGCCAGTGAGATTGTGGAGATTATGCTGGCACGTTTTGAAGATGAGCTTACTGAGGAGATGCAGGAGATGCTCGAGCAACAAAATTTTAGCGTCCACGACTGGGTCACCCTCGCCAGCATTATTCAATCTGAAGCGGGTGAGGTCAGCGAAATGCCAATTATCTCCGGCGTGTTTCGTAACCGTCTAGACGAAGGCTGGCGCATGGAATCTGACCCAACCGTTGCTTACGGCCTCGGTAAAGACCTGCCTGAACTGGACTTTCCTGGTGGCGATTTTTCAGTGGATCATCCTTGGAACACCTACCTACGTGAAGGCTTACCTGTAACCCCCATCAGCAACCCTGGTAGTGAGGCGCTCGAGATGGTATTTTTGCCACAGCGTGCTAACCCAGACGGCCTCCCGTACATGTTTTTCTTACACGCACCAGATGGTGGTTTTCACCCGAACCTGACACTAGATGATCACAACCGCGATGTGCAGACATACTTGCGCTAAGTATCTCCTATCTGTATCTGCAAGATACAGATAGCGGTAGCGTTTAAGGAACGTGATTCATTCACGTTCCATGTTGCAAAGTCACTATGGAAACACTTAGTTAATCTGTGAACGTTTTTGAACGCCCCCTCACTAAGCTAGTACGTTGGTAGGCTTCACATCTGAAGCAGCCACTTCGCTTAGGAGGGAAATCATGTCGCACACAAATTATCTGCCTGTAAACCCAGCTGTCGCATCAACCAAACTAGTTAAGCTCTTTAAAGTTGTACTTGTCGTGTTGATGGCGTTGTCAGCAACGGTACTCGCTCAAAACAGTAAACTCACTGCTAGTGATGCTGATGCAGACGACAACTTTGGCTACTCGCTTGCTATATCTGGTCGTACTGTGCTGGTTGGCGCGTGGCAAAACGACTCACTGCGAGCAAATAGCGGTGCTGCCTATGTGTTTGAACTTGCTGCTGATAACACCTGGCAATCCACCGTCAAACTCACGCCAGATAACGCGGATTTTGCAGGTGACGAATTTGGTAAAGCTGTCGACATAGATGGTGATTACCTAGTAGTTGGTGCACAGTTTGATGACACTGTAGACAATGATCGCGGTGCCGTCTATATTTTTGCCCGCACAAATGATGCTGAGCGCCCGTGGCAGCAGGTTGCCAAACTCACAGCAAATGACAGTGCCTTTCGTGATTTTTTTGGACGCACAGTTGCTATCTCAGGAAATTACATTGTGGTAGGTGCACCAGAAGATGACGATATGGGCAATCAAAGTGGCTCAGCGTATGTTTTTGAGCTCAACACGACAAACAGCACTTGGCAGCAAGTTGCCAAACTTACTGCTGCAGATGGCGACGCCAACGATAACTTTGGGACATCAGTAGCTATTGATGCGGATACTGTTGTTGTAGGTGCTGATGAACACAATCACAACGACATCAACAATAACGGTGCTGCTTACGTGTTTGAGCGTGACCCCGGTACTGGTAGTTGGTCTCAAACAGCCAAGTTAACTGCCTTAGATGGTGATGCACAGGACGAGTTTGGTACGTCACTGGCATTACAAGATAACCGTCTTTTAGTAGGCACACCTTTTGATGATGATCCTGACAACGCTGGCGGGTCTGTCTATGTGTTTGACCGCAGCGAAGGCACACCAAGCTGGACGCAAACCACCAAGCTAACTGCAACAGATGCCCACCTTGGCAATCAGTTTGGCTATGCTGTGGCATTTACCGGCAATACTGCGCTCATTGGCGCACCTGAAGAAGATACAAACGGGAATGCCAGCGGTGCTGTGTATGTGTTTCAGCAAGACCTAAGCAGTGGCGCATGGAGCCAAGTTGATAAAATTATCGCTAACGATAGTGCTGCGTTTGATACCTTTGGATATGCCGTTGCCATGAGTGATGGCGTAGCTTTAATCGGTTCACCTGAAGACGACGATCAGGGCGAGGATGAAAGCGGCTCAGCGTATCTTTTGTCATTGGATGTTATGCAGTAAAGCTGTATGAGTCATGTACTCGAGGCTAAATCTATTCAGGTAATGCATCGCTCAATAGCTCGGTGATGCTTGCTAAGGTGAGTCCACCTCGAGATACAACCTCAGCCTAGCTCTCAAGGTCATCACATACTTCTAGAGCTAAAAACAAGTGGCTCGCTTAGCAATAGACACCACTGTTGAAAGTTTGAACAGACGTTCGCATACAAAAACCGCGCTTTTATCCCAAAGCGCGGTTACTTTTTTGTTGAAATAAATTAGCTAAGAACGACGCCAGAGCAGCTCGCGTTTAACCTCTTCAATGGCTTGGGTCACAGGAATCCCGCGCGGGCATGCCTCGGTACAGTTATAGGCTGTGCGGCAACGCCACAAGCCGTTGGCTTGGTTGAGCACATCTAAACGCTCAGCAGTGCCTTGGTCTCTGCTGTCAAAGATGAAACGGTGCGCGTTGACAATGGCTGCCGGGCCAATATAGCGCCCGTTACTCCAAAATACTGGACAACTGGTGGTACAAGCAGCACAAAGGATGCATTTTGTGGTGGCGTCAAAGCGTTCGCGGTCTTCGGCACTTTGGTAGCGCTCAGCGGCTGGTGCTGGGTCACTGTTGACAAAATAGGGAAGCACTGCTTTGTAGGAATCAAAAAACGGCTCCATATCTACGATGAGGTCTTTGACAACCTGCAGACCGCGAATGGGCTCTACATTGATAGTAGTTCCTAAATCTTTTGCCAGAATTTTGCAGGCAAGACGGTTAACGCCATTAATAACCATCGCATCACTACCGCAAATACCGTGCGCGCAGGAGCGGCGGAAGGTCAACGTGCCATCAATATGCCACTTGATATCGTGAAGAATATCTAACACGCGGTCAGTGGGGCGCGCCTCCACCCGATACTCTGCCCAATACGGGCGTTTGTCTTGTTCGGGGTTAAAGCGCTTAACCTTGACCGCAATTTGCATCACGTTGGATGCGGTTGTATCTGCCATAGGTGTGTCCCTTCAAGGGCAAGGGTGTGCTGTGTAAAACACACCCTATTTATCACGGAAATGTTGAGAGGCTAATAAACTCGAGGCTTAGGCTCGTATTTACCAAGGGTAACTTCTTTGTAGTCAATACGGACGTTATCACCGTCTTTGTAGACAAGGCTGTGCTTAAGCCAGTCGCCGTCATTGCGGTCCCTAAAGTCTTCCCTCGAGTGCGCGCCACGTGACTCTTTGCGGTTGTAAGCAGCGTGAACAAGTTGCTCAGCATTGTCTAGCAGGAAGCCAAGCTCAAGGGTCTCCATGAGTTCAGTATTAAACTGTGTACCTTGATCTTCCACGCCTACATCTTTGTAACGCGCTTTAAGTTCACGCAATTTCTCAACCTGGCTACCAAGTGTTTCTTCGGTGCGGAACACGCTGGCGTTGTCTTGCATAGTGTCTTGCAGTTCTTTACGCAAGGTGGCCACACGCTCTTTGGCAGAGCCGTTGAGGGCATTATCAACAAGGTTTCTCGAGAAATCCGTGGCATCTTGTGGCAATTCGCCGTAACTTGCTTCAGCAGCGTACTCAGCAGCCGCCATACCTGCCCGACGCCCAAACACAATCAGATCACCTAGCGAGTTTGTACCCAAGCGGTTAGCACCGTGGAGAGACGCGCAAGCAACCTCACCTGCAGCATATAACCCCGGCACAATTGTGTTGTTACCATCCCAAATAACTTCGGTATTGATAGTCGTGGGAATGCCGCCCATCGCGTAGTGGGCAGTGGGTTGTACAGGCACTGGCTCGCGGATGGGGTCAACACCTAAGTAAATGCGTGCAAACTCGGTGATGTCGGGTAAGCGTTCCTCAATGATTTCAGCGTCAATATGGGTCAGATCAAGATGGATGTAATCTTTGTCCGGGCCGATGCCGCGACCGTCACGAACTTCCAAATACATTGAACGAGACACCATATCCCGAGGGGCAAGGTCTTTGATGGTAGGTGCGTAGCGCTCCATAAAGCGTTCACCTTCGCTATTACGAAGAATACCGCCTTCACCACGCGCACCCTCAGTGAGCAGCACACCAATTTTGTAAAGCCCCGTAGGGTGGAACTGATAAAACTCGGGGTCTTCAATTGGAATGCCACGGCGGTAGACCACACTCATAAGGTCGCCAGTGAGCGCGTGTGCGTTCGAGGTCACCTTGAACATGCGCCCGTTGCCACCGGTGGCAATAATGGTGGATTTCGCATGGAATACGTGCAGTTCGCCAGTGGCAAGTTCATATGCAACCACACCACGGCACTCACCCTCTTCCATAATGATGTCCAGCACATGGAACTCGTTAAAGAAGGTGACGTTGTCTTTGATAGACTGTTGATAAAGCGTTTGCAAAATCATGTGCCCGGTGCGATCAGCGGCGTAGCAAGCGCGTTCAACAGCGCTTTTACCAAATTCGCGGGTGTGACCGCCAAACTTACGTTGGGCAATTTTGCCTTCGGGTGTGCGGGAAAAGGGTAAACCCATGTGCTCGAGCTCGTAGACAGCTTCAATTACATCATAGGCAAAACCTTCTGCCACATCTTGATCGGTGAGGTAGTCGCCACCTTTAATCGTATCGAAGGCGTGCCACTCAGGACGGTCTTCGGTGATGTTACCCAGCGCAGCTCCAACGCCACCTTGAGCAGCCCCTGTATGTGAGCGGGTTGGGTAAAGCTTACTAACAACAGCGACGGATACACTCGGGTGTTGGGCAGCGTAGCGCGCGGCCATCATGCCTGCGCCGCCAGCGCCAACCACCAGAACATCGTATTTATGTGCGCGTGCCATGATTCTCCTTATAACTCTGGTGATCTATAACTCTGGCAACGCCCGAATGGCGTCACCCATTTCTTCAAAACTAAATGACCATAAGGTAATGACACCAATAATGAGCATGATGCCAGCTACGGTAAACAGCAAAATTTTGAGCCAAAAGCGCTTGGCTGGGTTGTGTGTGTAATCTTCGATGCTATAGCGCAGCCCGTTCATACCGTGGAGCATCGCAAAGGCCAGCAAAAAGCTGTCGTAAACTTTCACCCAAGGCTTAGAAATGCGCTCAGCAACGTAAGCGTAGTCCACCTCACCCACATTAATTTGAATGTTGTTCATGTACACGTGTCCAAAGACTAAAAATACCAAGAGCAAACCGGACACACGCATGAATACCCACCACGCCAGTTCGGGGTTGCTAGTGTAAACAGCTTGAGCTTCTTTGAGAGTTTTGGGTTGTACAGCCATATTAGTGACCCCCAAAAATTTCCGGCACAACTTTGATAAGTATCGGAATACCCACAATTGTGGTGGCAGCTAATACGCCATACCAAAGCCCACGCTGATAGCGCGTGCCCCAATTGGTAAAGTCCATGAGGATAATCCGCAGGCCGTTGAACGCATGGTAAACCACAGCCGCCATAACTAAAATGAGGCCGATGCGGAACGGCCACTGATGGTAAAAGCCCAAAAATGCGTTAAACACCCGTGGCCCGTACATCACGAGGCTGATGTCTAGCACGTGCAAGAGCAGATAGAGGGCAAGCGCCACACCAGAAATGCGGTGGAGCACAAACGCCCACTGACCTTCTCTACCTTTATACATACGCGAACCTCCCAAAGTTCGTGTGATTCCAACTTAAATTGTGCTGCCTAAGTAGGGTTTTGAATGACTCGAGCATCACGTCTTAGTCAGATATACATTCTGTTGTGACGCGAAGCTTGCATTTGCTGTACCCTACTCAACTCAAGTAACGTTAATCTATTTGCTGGCAACGCCCGAGATGCAGTTGTACACAAATAGAATGCCTACAGAACTGTAATCAAAATCTACCACATTCAGCACAGTGGTTTTGGTGATTCATCTTAGCTTTGCAGGCAAATATTGAGGTGTGTATGGGATGTCCAGCACGTTAAAGTGGGCAGCCCTACAAAACTTTTGAGAAGCTGTTAGCTATGTCTCATTTGGTGGGTCTAAAGTGATGGGACTATTGAGCGATACCTGCTTCAGTTTGGCGGCGCAAGTTGAGGGCGTCCTCGAGCTGCTCTTTGGGCAGGACTTCTTGCTCAAACGCAAGGTCACGTACGGTTTTACCCGTGGCGTACGACTCTTTGGCGAGTTTAGCGGCCGCGTCGTAGCCAATAAGTGGCGCTAGTGAGGTAGCCAGCGACAGCGACTGTTCGTTCATAGCGGCAATGCGCTCGGTATTGGCTTTGAGGCCTTTGAGAAGTTTGTCTTCAAACATGAGGCTGGCATTGGTGAGGAGACTAATTTGCTCGAGCAAATTGCGCGCAATCACTGGCAGCATCACATTAAGTTCAAAGTTGCCGTAAAGCCCACCCAAGGTAATCACACTATCGTTACCAATCACCTGCGCACAGACCATAATCATGGACTCACAAATGACCGGGTTAACCTTGCCGGGCATAATTGATGAGCCAGGTTGCACGGCAGGAATTTCCAACTCACCTAAACCCAAACGCGGTCCAGACCCTAAAAAGCGAATGTCGTTGGCAATTTTCATGAGGCTGGCAGCGAGTGTTTTAAGCGCGCCACTCACCGCCACGGCAGCATCTTGAGCAGCTTGGGCCTCAAAGTGATTAGGAGCTTCGTGGAACTGGGTTCCGGTAAGCTCACTGAGTTTAGCTGCAATACGCGCGCCAAATTCTGGGTGCGTGTTGATGCCTGTACCCACCGCTGTGCCGCCTTGAGCTAGTTCTCGTAAGTGTTCACTCGCGTTTTTAAGATGGGTGATGCCGTGCTCAACTTGTGACGCATAACCTGAAAATTCTTGTCCTAAGCGTATCGGTGTGGCGTCCTGTAAGTGGGTGCGCCCAATTTTGACGATGTCATCAAACGCCTTTGCTTTCGCGTCTAAGCCTTGTTTGAGGGTATCTAAGGCAGGCAATAATTTAGTCTCAATTAAGGTGAGTGTCGCAACGTGAATCGCGGTGGGGAAGACATCGTTACTGGACTGTCCAAAGTTCACGTGATCGTTAGGATGCACTGGGTCTTTACTGCCAACCACCCCACCCAGCAGTTGAATGGCCCGGTTGGCAATAACTTCGTTGGTGTTCATGTTGCTACTTGTGCCTGAACCCGTTTGAAAAACATCAACCAAAAAGTTGTCGTCATGCTTACCATCAATCACTTCTTGAGCAGCTTGGGCGATGGCATCGGTGAGTGTGTCATCTACATTGCCAAGGTCTTTGTTCACTTGGGAAGCAGCGTATTTAATTAAGCCCATAGCCCGGATCATCTCGCGCCCAATACCCTGCCCAGAAACTGGGAAATTGGCAATAGCCCTAGCGGTTTGTGCGCCGTAGAGGGCATCATTTGGAACTTGAAATTCACCCATAGAGTCTTTTTCGGTGCGGTAACTCATGTTTCCTCCTTGTGAATTTATGTGTTAGAGCAAGCGGCCTACTTATGTTAGGCATTGGTTAGCAGGTACACATGATGTTGATACAATCAGTACCGTTCAGTGTGTGGTCAACAGCATCAGTATCGACGACTACATAAGCTGTCATTGAGATGCTCCCCTTGCCACTTTTTGTGCGATGCACACCTTTGCACGTTCATAACCTGTAACAGCAGCTCCTAAAATTGCTATGGTGTTTCAATACTTTGGGATGTGTTCCCAGTGTGTGACTCAACTAAGCTAAGAGCAACATCTAAGCTAACAGAAACATCGCTATCTCTAAGCGTGATGATCGTGTCAATAATCTTTGTATAGCTACGTTGCGCTTGCATCACACCCTCAACCTGAATGCTGTCAACCAGCAGCAATAGCTTGATGGTTGCGTGCAACAGCAGACAACAGCTAGCTTGAAACATTTAAAGTATATCGAACGTGCGCCTAAGTTAGTTGAGACGCTTGTCCCTTTAGCTATTAGCTGCGCGGCTAATTCAGCCCTAACGCAAATTTAAGGGCACGCGCAAAATCATTTTTCCACGTCACCCAGTTGTGACCAGAGGTGCTTTCGGTATGAACAACCTCGTAGCCTTTACCACGTAACACAGTTGCTACCTGGCGGTTAATCTCGCTAAGCCAGTCCATCGTCCCGCAGGATAAATACCAGCGCAAGGGCTTAGTAGGATTATCTTTGAGTGTGTCTAATAACCACGATTCTGTGGCCTTATAGGCATCTTTATGTGCTGGTGTTCCTAAAAACGCACCTGACTGAGTGACGACGGTGCTGAACATGTCAGGATTTTGCCAAGCAATGCAAGCGCTCACAAAGCCACCTAGACTTGCCCCCATGAGGGTACGTTCATCTGTACAGTTAAGCTGTCGCTCTACATCTGGTACAAGCTCATCTGTAACAAAGCGCCAGTAAGCTTGGTTAAAGCTATAGTCGTCGTTGCGGTTCATGGGTTCTACGAAGACTAAGTGGGCTGGACGCAAGTTTTCTTGAGCGATTAAGGCCTCGAGCACCATCTGTAACTTGGCATAGCGGTAATAGGCCACCCCGTCTTGTAGATAGATGGTTGGCAATGCAGCATCTTCATAGCCGCGTGGCGTATACGTGGTGTAGCGGCGACGTGCCTCGAGCTGCTGAGAGTTAAACCGTCCCCGCGTCACCGTACCGAGCTTGTCTGCATCTAGCTCTGATAGGGTCAGTGCAGCATAGGCATCAGGCTGATAGTTTGGACCTGTAATAACCCGTGCTGCTGGAAACCACGGGTTATCTGCTTGGGTGCTGGTGTTGGGGTCTGGGCGCTGCTCACCTTGTGCGTCCATAAAGG
>JBCCOX010000156.1:0-8932 GCA_039025155.1 Deinococcota bacterium
CTTATCGCGGCAGAAGTGGCTGCTCAGCAGCGCCCTAAACGCCAGCGGGCGGTTAGTACTGCTACACGCACTCGCAAACAGCGTAGTCGTAGCCGTCATTCCTAAATATCATCTAAAACGCCATCCTAAGGAAACTTCATGACAAAAAAATTACGCTCGAGCGCCTGGTTTGGCAAGCCCGATAAAGACGGTTTTGCCCACCGCTCGTGGATGAAAAACCAAGGCCTGCCCGACGACATGTTTGACGGCCGCCCGGTCATTGGCATTTGTAACACCTGGTCAGAACTTACGCCCTGTAACGCGCACTTTAGAGATATTGCTGAACGGGTGAAACGAGGTGTGCTCGAGGCGGGTGGCTTCCCTCTGGAATTTCCAGTCATGTCCTTGGGTGAAACTAATCTGCGCCCTACTGCCATGCTCTTTCGTAACCTTGTCAGCATGGACGTTGAAGAGTCCCTGCGTGGCAACCCGGTTGATGGCGTCGTGCTCTTGGTGGGCTGCGATAAAACCACACCAGCGCTGCTCATGGGTGCAGCAAGTTGTAACTTCCCTGCTATTGCTGTGTCTGGCGGACCCATGCTCAACGGTAAGTACAAAGGGCAAGATATTGGCTCGGGCACCGACCTGTGGCGTTTTGCTGAAGACCTCAAAATTGGTAAAATGAGCATGGCCGAGTTTGCTGAAGCAGAAGCTTGCATGTCGCGTAGTCCCGGTCACTGCATGACCATGGGCACGGCCTCCACGATGGCCTGCATGGTGGAATCGTTAGGTGTTGGTTTACCTCATAACGCGGCTATTCCGGCAGTGGATTCGCGCCGTAAGGTGCTCGCCCAAATGGCCGGGCGGCGCATTGTGGACTTGGTTAATGAAGGCATTACCCTAAAAGATATTTTAACCCGCGAAGCCTTTGAAAATGCCATTCGGGTGAATGGTGCCGTTGGCGGCTCCACCAACGCAGTGCTCCATCACATCGCCATAGCCCGGCGCATCGGCATTGACATGACGCTAGACGATTGGGACAGACTCGGTAAAGACGTGCCTACCTTGGTTGACCTCATGCCCTCCGGGCGTTTTTTGATGGAAGATTTTTATTATGCGGGCGGGCTACCTGCGGTCATTCGCACGCTGGGTGAGCAGGGACTTCTTCACAAAGACGCGCTTACCGTCAATGGTCACAGCATTTGGGACAACTCCAAAGAGGCCCCCAACTACAACAGCGAGGTCATCCGCCAGATTGACAACCCTCAGACTGAAAATGGTGGCATTGCCGTGTTGCGCGGTAACCTTGCACCGCGCGGGGCTATCCTCAAACCCTCGGCAGCCTCACCTGAGCTTATGAAACACCGCGGGCGGGCAGTGGTGTTTGAAACTATTGAAGATTATAAAGCGCGCATCAGTGACCCAAATTTAGACATTGATGAAAGCTGCATCATGGTGCTTAAAAACTGTGGCCCCAAAGGCTACCCCGGCATGGCTGAGGTCGGCAATATGGGCTTACCCCCCAAGGTACTCGAGCGCGGCATTACCGATATGGTGCGCATTTCAGACGCCCGCATGAGCGGGACTGCCTACGGCACCGTAGTACTTCACTGCGCACCCGAAGCTGCTGCTGGCGGCACGCTAGCACTCGTTCAAGAAGGTGACATAATCGAGCTAGATGTCGAAGCTCGCAGCCTCTACCTAGACGTACCCGAAGCAGAACTCGAAACTCGCCGTGCTGCTTGGCAGCCGCTGCCATTACCCATGGCCGGCGGCTACCAAAAACTCTATGTGGACACCGTCTTACAAGCAGATGAGGGTGTGGATTTGGACTTTTTGGTGGGCTGTCGGGGTGGGGATGTGCCGCCGAGGGAATCTCACTAAGCAAATTGCGTTAATGCCATTAAGGTGTAGCTATTAGGTAGTATCTGTAACCTGGGTAATTGTGCCAGCCTGAGCATGACGCACGGCTTTATTCACTCGAGGCATCATATCCACAATAACCGCGTAGGCATTACTGTAAGCTCGAACAACAACGATGGCTAACTTAAGCTTTTGCGTGTTCTGCTGATGCTGAAGATTTTTGTCCATCGTGACAAAAACGTCAAATTCATCTGCCGCTAGCTTGAGTAGTGCGCCATTTTGAGTACCTTGCCAACCTCTATCAGCAACTGTCGTCACATCAAAATCATTATCAAAGCTAGCTTTGAGGGTATGGTTAATGTTTTCGTCAAGTAGAACGCGCATGACGTTGAACGATTACTGCATCTAGTGCCTCTTGTAAAAACCCTTCAGCCTGTTCACGTTGCACTGTTGGAAAACCTTGTAAAAAGTCTTCTAAGCTGCTACCTGCTTTAAGATAATCAATCAAAATCTCAACCGGCACACGTGTGCCTGCGAACACCAGTACGCCGCTCATAACCTCTGGGTCAGATGATGTTATCTGCATTGGTATCACCTCGAGCTTTATTCTAGCTTGGGATTAGGGTGGCACTGACCAAAACAGCTATGCCAAAGGCTGTGAATGTATCTTTGGGTGAGGCTTTTTTGTGGGTTGCACGAGCATATATACTGCTTGCGGAATCACCAACCAAAACCCAGACACAGGCATCATGATTGCGCCGAGTACACATAAGACAAGCAAGCCTACGCTAAACACCTTGGGAACGTGCGACATACTTAAAAGCAGCGCACCCCACAGCATCATGGCAAAGCCTGCAAACAAAAACCAAAAGATGGCTTCGCGTTCGTAATAGGGTGGATGAACCGTATTAAAAAGCCCTGTACGAAAAATATCTGCGAGTACACTTGCGCCAAATATAAGGCCGATGGTGTTGTGCAGTATGCCTGTTGCAATAAGCAAATACGCACTGCGTTTGGTGGATTTTAGAAAAAGCATGTTAACTCTCCTTGTGCATAAGTAATGCAGTTATTTTGCTGCCGAGTTCGTCTAGTTGACTTAAAGATGGGGTGTCTTGACCTGTTTTAAACACATAGCCGAGGAAGGTCAAATAGCATATTTCGGCACGCTCTTGGGCTTCAACGCTTGAAAATCCTTGTTGCCTAAATAGTGATGTCAAAAAATCAAGCCGTTTTGCTTCAACCGCACGTAAGTGTTGGGCAACAGTTGTGTCGTGCTTGGCCCAGGTGTGAATGGCATCTTCACCCGTGACGCCCAGCTTGTTGATGGCGGTAAAGAGGTGCTCGAGCTGTGCTTTAGGTGTAACTTTGCCAGATGCCTGCTCAATAAGTAGGTCTGTTGACTGTGCCCAGTACGCAAGTAAGTCTTGAAGTAATGCATCACGGTTTTTGAAATGCCAATAAAAACTCCCTTTACTCACGCCCAAGTGGCGCGCCAGAACTTCAACTTTGACGCCCTTCACGCCCTGTTGCGCTAGGGCGATGCGGGCGGCCTCGAGCCAATCTTGTTTAGTTAGGGGTTGGTTTGAATCTTCCATACGATACCGTATGGCGAGTATACAAAATAGTTTGAGAGTTGTCAATACGCTACCGTATGGCCCTATGGTGACGTGTGACACTACATTTTGCTGACCTAGCTAGCGGTTAACGTACAATGGCGAATGTCTCAGCCTTTTTACGCCGCTGCTAGTAGCGGTCATCCTGAAGTTACCAAAGCCGCCATCACCATGTTAGAAGCTGGCGGTAATGCGTTTGATGCCATCGTGGCGGCTGGACTTGCTGCCAGCGTGGCTGAACCCGCTCTAACCAGTTTGGCGGGCGGCGGCTTTTTACTGGCTAAAAGTCAGCAAGGTGCGCGGCTGTTTGACTTTTTTGCCGACACGCCTACGCTATCCACGAACCTACCAGACAAGCTCGACTTTGAGGCTGTCACGGTCCACTTTCCGGGCTCAACGCAGGTGTTTCACGCTGGGCTGGGCTCAGTGGCAGTTCCGGGCACACTCAAAGGGCTGCTACACGCACATACCCGCTTGGGGCGTATGCCCTTACACGATGTGGCAGAGCCAGCGATTAAGCTGGCTCGAGACGGCCTTGCCATCAACAGCGCCCAAGAACACGTCATGGCGATTATTACGCCCATTATGACCCTGAGTGAGCCCGCCAAACGACTGTATGCTCCCCAAGGTCACAGCTTGCGGACGGGTGACTGGTTTAGCAATCCGCAACTGGCAGCTTTTTTGGACGCCTTACCGGGCAGTGCAGATGACTTTTACTTAGGTGATTTAGCAGTGCGTATTGCTGAGCAGATGACGGCTGGCGGTGGGCTTTTAACCAAGCAAGATTTAGCCCAGTACAAAGTGATTGAACGTGAACCCTTGCGCTACTCGTACCGCAACGTCAAACTGCTTACCAACCCAGCGCCGTCATTTGGGGGTGGGCTTATTGCGGTGGCACTCGAGCTCCTGCAACATCACCATCAACAGCCCAGTAAAATCATAAATAAAGATCCTAGTAAAGACATAAGTGAAGATCTCAAGCACGCGCTCAGCTTGGCACAGTGCTTATACGACACCGACCAACTTCGCCAACAAGGCATCTTGCAACCCAGCGACTTGTGGGCAGCTCAGGCTAAGCCTCAGCCCAAGCTTCGCTCAACGGGTGGAACAACCCATATGAGCGTCTGTGACGCGGCTGGCAATGCTGCCAGCATGACCTTATCTGCAGGTGAAGGCGCGGGCTATTTAGCCGCAGATACCGGCATTATGTACAACAATATGCTCGGCGAAGATGACCTGTTTCCGGCGGGTTTTCATCAGTTTGTGTCCAACAGCCGGGTTGCGTCAATGATGTCACCGAGTATGATTTGCGATGCACAAGGTCAGGTTCAGGTGGTGTTGGGCACGGGCGGTAGCAAGCGCATTCGTACAACGCTTTTTCAAGTCATCAGCCATCTTGTAGATGCGGGCATGTCGCTCGAGGCAGCGGTTCACGCGCCCCGAATGCACTGGGACGGCACACAGTTGCAGCTCGAGCCCGGCTTTTCAGATGAGCTTGTTGGCACACTAGAAACAACGTTCCCTATCAACCTGTGGGCACAGCCCAACTTGTATTTTGGCGGCGTTCACGCGGTGTCGTCACATGGCGAAGCCGTAGGGGACGCGCGCCGGGGTGGGGCAGCAGAGGTTTTACCCAAGCCATCTTAAAGCCTTATGACATGTGTGTAAATATTAGCAATTCCAGGATTAGTTCCCTCACACTAAGCGGGCCTATTTCTACTCCCCTAGGTCGCACGCGCAACTACCTAGGGCAGTTACTCGTGGAAACGCTATATGTCAGCAAAGTGTCAAAACGTGTTTTGACTCACTTAAAAAATGTTATCCTAGACCCGTCACACATTTGCTCAAGATACGTTAAACTATGTGAGTAGCGCGTTTGCGCGAAGATACTTCATGGTGATTATGTCGTACCATCAAGCACAATGTTAATGACGTTATTGTGTTGATGACGTTATTACAGGGCTTAGGGTTGATGCTACACCTGACGGTGACGCAACTGGTGCTGCTGTCAACTAGGGGTGATGTGTCGCAAGGGTGATATGCCACAGGGATGATATATCGTGGAGATGATGTGTCGTAGTGAAAGCTGTAAGGCTACGTTAGGTTTTACTTAGAACAGCCTTCGTCGTGAACAGCCTTCGTCGTGAACAGCTTTCGTCGTGAACAGCCTTCATCGGGAAAGCATCCAGCGGCTCGAGCCACTGGTGTTAGAAGTACGGCGGGGTGTTAGAGGCAGATCAGCTCAAAACGTGTTTAAAACGTTGTTGTGCAAGCACACGACCACCTCACTAGGGCACTTGGTAGGCTCATCAAGATCATGGTGAACGTGTCACAGTGAACATAGCTACATGGGGATAGGGACACAGCTTAACTACAGCCTTAACCAGCTTGTGCCTTGTGGCGTTTGGGGGCTGCAACAGCTTCTGAGAAGCTTACACAAGCTTTTAGGGCAACGTTTGTGAGTCGCGTTAGGTATAGTCTTATCCGGTTTGTTGACCACTGCAGTTTGTTGACTATTGCATATAGTTGCAGTCGCCAACCAACGTAATAATTTTAAGGAAAGGATGATGGTCTTGGAAAGTGACGCTGTCGTGCCTCAAAGTTACATCATTGTGACCGAGGCGGACAATGAGACGCAGGCTGAGCTTGCGGCGTTACTCGAGGCATATCGCTCGAGCCTCAAAGCGCACGGGCTGATCATCCACTATGAATTTACCTTGCCAGAAGCTTCTGAAGATCACCCAGTACATGCAGATCATCACGTGCCCATCGGTAGGTTTGTAGTGCTAGTTGAACCTAGCGCAAACCTCAGCAGTTCGTTGCGAGCTGCAGTTGATGCCGAGGTACGCGCGCTCAGTGATGCGCTGAGCGTTATTGCATCTTACGAAGTTAATACTTTTTTTAAAACCTAATTTTTAACTAGATTTACGATTTATGGTTTGTTAGAACAGCGTTTCGTTGCTCGAGGGGTCATCTAAAAAGGTTTTTAGCGACTCTTTAAACTCGTCTAGGGCAACAGCGGCATCTAAAATAATTCTGTTGAGGTCAATATCTAAGTCGGTACGCAAATCATCAGCGTCTGCAGGCACAAACTCAAAGCGACCTTGTTTAGCGCTCAACAACATAGCTATTTCATCAAAAGCTCTAGAACTATCTAATAACGGCTTTTGATCTACAGAGATAGATTTTAGAATCATTTGATTAATATGCAAGTCATAGAGCTTAGCATGTGGCAAATTCCAAACAATCAATTTGCCACTAAATTTCCCTGTCAGGGTAATGATTTCGTCAAAGCTAAACTCTTCAAATGAGCCAGTTAACATGCTCTTGCCAATCTTAGCTAAAGCTTACTTGCGCCACTTAAGCCGTGCTAGACACTACTATGATCATATCACAGTGTCAATTTTGAATGCTGCTAGGGGTGCTTATACCAATTCCGATTCAACACGTTCATAACCCCCTTCAGGCTTTATGCCGTTACCACCTGCACCTCCTACTGTGTCTACACAAGGGTTATCTTACTCACGCTCGGAAGCACGTGGGTTAATTCTTTAAGGAGCTAACCGGAAAGAGTATTAGCATGTACAGGTCAAGCCAATTTAGGGGACAGCAACATAAGGCGAGTTTTGCTTTGCCACCTGCTATGAGGCAAAGCTTTAGCTACTTAATACGGCATCCGCTTGTATACCTAACCACCTAACCATGCCTAGCGGCATCATTTTGTTCTACACGAATCCCCTACAAATCCCGTAGCTTATCTTAGCTGCTTTGGCAGGGGTTGATTCGCAAATTAACCCGATTTGGTATTAGGTCCATTTCCTAACCTCTAACACCAATTCCGATGGAAACGGTTGCTGTTTCTACACCTTGGTTGTCTCGCTAACGCTCGGAACTAGGTAGGTTAATTCGTTAACGAATTAACCGGAAAGAGTATAAACTAGCAGTCGCCTCGACTGCCCCACTGTAATTACCCTATCATGCTTCGCGGCAGGCTTTGGCCAAATGTGTAAAACACTATTCAATGACACGTTGCTTTTGAGCTATTCAAGCATGTGCATCATCTTTAGGTGAATGTCTTTAGGTGAATGTCTTTAGGTGGATGTCTTTGGGTAGATGTCTTTAGGTAGATGTTTTTAGTTCAGTCTCGCAAGGCCTCAGGTAGAGCGTGGCGTGGAAAGTTTTGATAACAGATGGGCCGCAAAAACCGTTCAATGGCAGTTGTTCCTACCGAGGTTGTGCGAACATCTGTGGTAGCTGGGTAAGGACCGCCGTGGTTCATCGCGGCGCAGACTTCCACACCTGTTGGAAAGCCATTAAAAATAAGCCTGCCCGCTTTGGTCTCTAAGATGTCAACTAGGTCACTGTGGGCTAGTAGTTCAGCGTCGTCACCATGAATGGTGGCGGTCAGTTGGCCTGGCAAGGCTTTAGCTAGCTCGAGCATCTCGTCTAAACTACTGGCAATTACAAGTGTTGCTGGTCCAAATATTTCCTCCACGAGTTGCGGTGTTGCTAAAAAAGTCTTGGCATCGCTGCGTAAGACGGCAGCTTGACCTGCTAGATTGTCTAGGCCGTCTGCTGTTGGCGCTTGTCCCACCATGTCCACTCCGTCTGCATGGCGCGCGCTAGCAACTGACCTGTTAAACGCTTTATAAATACCCTCGTAGAGCATCGTTGCGGGGCTAACCTTGGCGATGTGGTCTGCGAGAGTCTGCACAAAGTGCTCGAGCGCCGCGCCGTCTTCAGCAATCACCAGTCCGGGGTTGGTGCAAAATTGGCCCGCCCCCAGCGTTACCGATTGTGCAAGTCCAGCAGCAAGGCTGTCACTGTTTGTTTCTAAAGCTGTCGGCAAAATAAACAAGGGGTTAATGCTGCCCATTTCAGCATAGACAGGGATGGGAACAGGGCGTTGTACGGCGGCATCAAACAGCGCGCGGCCAGCTTGGAGCGAGCCGGTAAACCCCACCGCAGCCGTGTGGGGGTGGCGCACAAGTGCCAAGCCAACCTCGTGGCTGCGGCCGTGCAAAAGGCTAAACACAGCTTCTGGCATGCCGCTGTCTTTAACCGCGTGCATTACAGCCTCAGCAACCAATTCGGACGTACCCGGGTGAGCCGGGTGAGCTTTGACCACCACCGGACAGCCTGCTGCCAGCGCTGAGGCGGTATCTCCACCAGCCACCGAAAACGCCAGCGGAAAATTACTGGCCGCAAACACCACAACGGGGCCAATGGGAATCAGCATGCGCCGCAGGTCAGGGCGGGGCTGTGGTTCGCGCTCGGGCAGGGCTTGGTCAACATGAAGGCCCTGCCAGCTATGACTGTGCAAAAGCTGGGCAAACATGCGCAGTTGGCTGGTCGTGCGGCCCATTTCGCCCCGTAAGCGCCCTTCAGGAAGGCCTGTCTCGAGCATGGCTCTTGCCACAATGGCATCTGTTCGGTCAGTCAGCGTGTCAGCAATGACCTCCAAAAAATCTGCGCGC
>JBCCOX010000157.1:0-8918 GCA_039025155.1 Deinococcota bacterium
GAGCTTGAGCTATCTCGGGTTCGAACTCGTGGTTCAGCAGCGCGATCGCTCTTTACTCTTACCTGATCTTTAACATACAAGCAGCGCGAGTACCAATCAACTAACTCAGTTTATAGCTCAATGTTTACGGATGTCGCTATAAATGAGGAGGCAAGATGTTGCCTCCCCTAAAAGTCATTGAAGTAAACGTAAACTTACATATTGGCAATCAATTGCTCACCACCACGCAACAGCGCATACCACCAACCGGGCAATAAACCAAACAAAATGGTGCCTAAGGCAGCTATTGTAATAGCCACATAGGTTGCTGGGCTAGTGTGGTTGATTGGCTCGTACTCAGCATCCCGGAAGTACATATAGATGATTGGGCGAAAGTAATATACCACCGCCACAGCACTGGTTAAAATACCCACGATGCCTAAGTAGATATAGCCTGTTTGCAAGGCCGCTCCAAACACAAGCACTTTACCCGTGAACCCAGCTAGCGGTGGAATGCCCGATAGTGAGAGCAAAAATAATGTGAGTGTGGCAGCGAGTAGGGGGCGTTTACTGCCCAAGCCAGCGACGCGCTCGAGCGTATCCCCATGATCTTGATTGTCGGTAATGAGGGTGAGTACCGCGAACGCGCCTGTGTTCATGAGTGTATACGCCGTCAAGTACCAAATGATGGCGCTAGGTGCTAAATTACCTGCCAGTATCGCCATCCCCAAATACCCCGCGTGCGCCACTGCTGAGTACGCCAGCATCCGCTTGATGCCTCGTTGTTGCAACGCAGCCAAGTTGCCAATGAGCATCGTGAGTAAAAGCACAACCACCAGCACTTGCACAAACACTGCGCTGATGTTCGGAATGAGCAGGGTAAATAAGCGCACCAAACCAGCAAACGCACCTGTTTTGACCACCACACTCATAAAGGCTGTTACCGCTGTGGGCGCACCCGTGTAAACATCTGGGGCCCACTGGTGAAACGGTGCAAAGGCCACCTTAAACCCTAGCCCCGTTAGTAAAAACATGGCAGCCAAGGTAGCTAAGCGCACTTGGTCAAAACTGTCTTGACCCAATACACCCGCAATTCCAGCATAGTCAAAGTGCCCGGTTGCACCATACGTTAAGGCGATCCCATAAATGAAAAACGCTGAGGCAAACGCACCAAGCAAAAAGTATTTGAGGCCAGCTTCTTCGGACTCACGGGAGTTTTGCCGCCACGCGGAGAGCACGTAGACTGCCAGCGACATAATTTCTAGACCTAAGACCAGAGTGATGAGATCACCAGCTGCAGCCATAACCATAGCTCCGGTGCTACTTAGTAAGATAAGCGGGTAGTATTCGGGGTGCTCGAGCCCCGTCCTGCGCAGATAATCAAAACTGATTAAAATCGCAATGACCGCCCCTAAAACAATCACCATGTTGAAGCCCAGCGACATCCTGTCTGCTAAGTAGCGAAGACCAAAACTACTGACCATGCCAGTGTCTTGAACTTGGTTAAAGAGCACTACTGTCAAGCTAAACGATACGAGTAACCCAGCTAGCGACAGCACCGCACTTATGCGAGTATCGGTCACAAACAAAGCAAAAATGACAATGAACGAGGCACTTATGAGCAGCGTCAGCGGCGGTGAAAACGCCAACCAGTTGACATCAATCATCAGTTACCTCCTACAAGCGTTTGTAAGTTTGACTCAGATGTACTTGCTAATGTGTCGGGCATGCGCTCGCGGATATCCTCATCTGGCACAGGTTCTGGCATGTCCTCAGGCAGTCCATCAGGTGAGGCGTCTGGAAGCATCTCGTCATTTGGTACAACCTCACCATGAACGGGAACGCTAGGGCGCTGCGCACTAAAGCGCGCCTGAGCATCAATTTGAGCAAGTTGGGGTGAGGGCGCAATCCCCAACCAAAGGATGCCGCCAATAACTGGCACTAGCACCAAAACCTCAAATAAAGACACATCGTTCACAGGCGTTGTTTCTTGACCCTGATAAATCCGCTGAAACATGTTGACGCCGTAAACGCCAGCGGCAATCACCGCGAGGGTAGCAACTACACCCAACACCGGAAACGCTTGATAGGCCCCCATGAGGCTCATAAATTCACCAGGAAAATTGGAAAGTCCTGGGACACCGATGCTTGCAAAAAGCACAAACATGCTAATGGCCGCAAGCGTAGGCGCGCTTTTAGCGAGCCCGCCGTAATCGTCCATCTCAAAACTTTGGCGGCGCGCATAAAGCATCCCGGCAATTAAAAAGAGCCCGCCGGTTGAGGCCATCTGGGCAGCAATTAAATACATCGCGCCGCTGAGCCCGGTTGCGTTTAGTGCAAACACACCGACGCCTGCGATACCCATGTGCGATAGCGATGCATAGGCTAAAAAGCGCTTGAGGTTGGTTTGCGCGGTCGCAATAACCGCCGCATAAAGGGCGGTGAGGGCAGCTAAGGTCATCATCAGTGGCGATAAACTTGCAGCCGCCGCTGGGAGGAGAGGTAGAGCCCACGCAAAAAACCCCCATGCACCCACTTTGTAGAGGGTACCCGCAACATCTGCCACGCCAGATGGGTGATTTTGCTCATGAAAGTCGGGTAGCCACATATGTAGGGGCATAAGCGGAACTTTGACGGCAAAGGCAACTGCAAACCCCAAAAACAAACTAATCTGCACACTTAGTGCAAGTTGCGGTGTCGCAACGAGTAAATCTGCCAAACGGTAGCTTGCCGCACCCGAGAGTGGACGCAGTGCCAAAATAGCAATGAGCATCAAAAACGAGCTGGTAACCGCGTAGATAAGATATTTGAGGGCAGCCTCACGCCGTTTTTCGCCACCCCACACCCCTAACATAATGATGCTTGGAATGAGCGTGGCTTCCCAAAAAATATAGTAGAGGACTAAATCTTTAGCGAGAAACAAGCCGTTGAGGCTCGCTTGCATGAGTAGCAACAGCGCAAGGAAGGTTCCTTTGTGGCGTTCTAGAACTTGCCCAGCTATAACCACTGTAGGGATGACCATGAGTGCAGCTACTAAAATGAGGGTGCGGGCAGCGCCACTGCTGTCGATGGAGAAGTAGGCCTCGAGCCCAGGTAGCCAGCGCACATCTAGTCCACTTGCAGGCAGTACCAACGCTGCAATAAACGTCAGCGAACTGCCAATAATAGCGATAATCCGCTTGGCAAGTACGTCCATCGGCAGCCATAACATGAGCGATGTCACTAGCGGCAGCACAATTAACAGTAAACTCATTGCCCACCCCCAGCAACCAACACAACCACAATGAGCAAGGCTACGCCAGAAAGAATTGCTAGTGCATACGCGCGCACAAACCCTGACTGAAACACACTAAACACCCGCGAAAGCACACCTACTGAGGTCAGCGAGCTGCGAATACCACCGTCCACCACAACCTTGTCAGATGTAGATGAGGCAGCCGCTAGCCGTTCTGCTGGGCGGGTCAACAGTCGTGCGTAAAGTTGGTCAAAGCCAAAAGCCTCATCGGCAAATTTAGTAAATTGTCCAAGCGTCTGCGCCCACCGCTCAGCAGGTTCACCAGCTTTCAATGCGTATACCCAGTAGGCATAGCCCAGGCCGCCAAAACTGGCCATGACCGATAAGCTCATTAAAATCCACTCGACGAGCAAAGGGGGATGGGCGAAACTAGCTGTCGTTTCAGTCACCGGTGCTAACCACAGTTCAAAGCGGTTGGTGAACATAAACTCCGGTAGTCCGAAGTAGCCTGCTAGCACGCTCATAACCGCGAGAATCACGAGCGGTAAGGTCATCACCCGGGGTGATTCATGCAGCTTTTGACGAATTTCTATACCGAAGCGTTCTTTACCTTGAAAAACTAGATAGTACCAGCGGAACATGTAAAACGCGGTCATAACCGCACCACCTAGCAAGACTAAGTACAACAGGTGACTTCCGTAGCCCGCGACTAGCTGGCTATTAAAGGCTGAGGCCAAAATAGCATCTTTACTGAAAAAGCCTGCCAGAAATGGCACCCCTGAAATAGCCAGGACTGCTACGAGGGCTGTTATGTGGGTAATGGGTAAATGCTTGGCGAGGCCGCCCATGTTACGCACGTCTTGCTCTTCGTGCATTGCATGAATCACTGAGCCAGCCGCCAAAAAGAGTAACGCTTTAAAAAACGCATGAGTAAACACGTGGAACATGCCTGCCCAATACGCCCCCACGCCTACGCCCACAAACATGTAACCGAGTTGGGACACGGTTGAGTAGGCAAGAATTTTTTTGATGTCGGTTTGGGTAAAAGCTGTTGCTGCAGCGATAATTGCTGTGAATGCACCCACCCAAGCTACTGCTGCTGAAGCTTGCGGGGTTTGGGCAAAGAGCGCACCAGAACGCGCGACTAGGTAAACGCCTGCCGTGACCATCGTAGCCGCGTGGATAAGGGCAGAGACCGGTGTGGGACCGGCCATGGCGTCTGGAAGCCAGACTTGTAAAGGGAGCTGGGCAGATTTACCCGCAGCAGCTAGCAAGAAGAATAGCCCGATCACAGTGAGGATGGTGCTACCAGACTCGAGCCCCTGTGCTGCTTCCCCAACCTCAGCAATATTCAGTGTGCCAAACGCAAGTACACAGGTAAACATAGCTAGCAAAAAACCTACATCGCCTACGCGGTTAACAATAAACGCTTTACGGGCGGCATTTGCGTTGACTCGCTCACCGTACCAAAAGCCAATAAGCAAGTACGAACACACACCAACGCCCTCCCAGCCAACAAACGTAAGTAAATACGAATCAGCAAGGACGAGGATCAACATAGCGGTCACAAACAAGTTGAGGTAGGCAAAGTAGCGGCTAAAGTTCACATCACCATGCATGTAACCTAGTGAGTAAACATGTATCAGCAAGCCTACGCCGGTGATGATCAGCATCATCAAGACACTCAAGCGGTCAAGCACAAAGCCAAGTGAGAGGTTAAATCCGCCCGCTTGAAGATACGACCAAAGCGGCACGCGGACGCTGTCCGTTTGGGTGAGACCAATAAACGCTAGACAGGCGAGTACAAACGCAAGTCCCACGGCACTACTGGCAATGATTCCAGCCCACGGTTCTTTAAGCTTTTTGCCGAGCAAGCCTGTGGTGAGTGCACCAATTAGCGTGATGAGAGGCGCAAACGCAGCGATGGCAACGATCATAGTCTCACCTGGGCTAGTCCGTCTACGTCTGACGATGTGCGGTAGCGGAAAATGGCGACCAAGATGCCTAAGCCCACAGCGACCTCAGCAGCGGCAATGGCTAGGATAATAAACACTGCTGCCTGACCAGACAAAGCAACATCTGCCCCAGCGGCACTCCACTGGCGGGCGTAGGCAACGAGGGCCAAGTTAGCCGCGTTTAGCATAAGTTCAACCGACAAAAAAATCATGATGGCACTGCGGCGGGTAAGCACGCCCAGCGCACCAATCGTAAAGATGATAGCACTAAGCGCGACGTAATATTCGGTTGGAACCATTAGCTACTAACCGCCTCGAGCGGCCGCTCAGTTTCAGACTCCTGAACACTTACCGCTTTGCGCTGCACCAAACTGACTGCGCCAATAATCCCGGTTAGTAGCAGCACCCCAACGAGCTGAAACGCCAGCACAAAATCGCGGAAAAGCGCCGTACCAATAGCATCTGGGCCGCCGCCTGCGAGGGTCGCATCAATAACTTCGGGTGCAGGTAAAGGAGGTGTGTTTTGGGTAACTGCCGCGATGAGCGCAAGTCCTGCTAACCCGGCTACCCCGTAAGCTGCTGGTCTGAGCCACTTAAACGCACCGGGACCAGGGTCTTGTTGAATATTGAGGAGCATGATGACAAACAAAAAAAGCACCATAATGGCACCCGCATAAACAATCACCTGAATGGACGCTAAAAAGTGCGCTTCTAACCCCACATAAATAGTGGCTAGCGTGAGCAGCGTCCCCACTAGCGAAAGCGCGGCGTGAACAGGTTGTTTGAGTGTGATGACCCCCACAGCGCCAACTATCATGAGGGCTGCAAGTAGTGTAAAGACGATAATGGTATCTACCTCTCTATCCGGGACTTAAATGTTGAGACATAAACATTAGATTACTTGGACTTATGAAGACAAGTGTTGCAAGGTGACGCTAAACGCCAAATCATACCCTTTTTGCGCGCAGCTTAAAAGAAACGGTTGATGTCTTTAAAGGTAACTACTGAGACTGGGGTAATCGACCTACCTAAACACACAAAACGTAGATGACATTCTCAATATGTTGACAAAATAAGGGGCGGGAAACCCCGCCCAAAACCATCATGTGTTTATATAGATGACGCTCAGTAACCAACACCCTCGAGCTCATCGCGTCCATCAGCTTGGAACCCAAGTTTGACATCTTTGCCTGCTTTGCCTGCTTCGCGGCGTTGCCATTTGCTGCCAGTTGTACCTACCAGTAAGTCAGGTTTGCCGTAAGTAAAGTCGTCGGAGCGAAAATCTGCCAGTTCAAACTCGTGACCTAAGACAATAGCACCTGTAGGGCAGGCTTCTTCACACATGCCACAAAAAATACAACGCAACATGTTAATTTCATAAATTTTAGCGTAGCGCTCACCGGGAGCATTGGGGTTATCTGGGTCGTTTTCGGCAGCTTCTACATAGATGCAATACGACGGGCAGGCTGCAGCACACAGGCTACACCCGATGCACTTTTCGAGCCCGTTCGGATGACGCAGTAAGTGATGCCTTCCCCGAAAGCGTGGTTTAATTTCTGCCGGTTGGTCAGGGTAGCGCACGGTCACGGGCTTTTTGAACATATGCCCAAGCGTTACCCCCATACCTTTGGCAATATCTAAAACACTCATGGTGTCTCCTTAAATAAAGATTAATACTGCCCCAGTAACTAGGGCACTAAACAGGGCAATTTCAAACAGCCAAATCCACCCAAAACGCATGAGTTGGTCATAACGCATTCTGGGGAGCGTACCCCGTAGCCACATGAACAAAAACATGAACAAGGCCATTTTGGAAATGAGCCAAATAAAGGGGATGCTCGAGACACCCGGAATAAGCGCGTCCAAAAACTGCGGGCCACGCCAACCACCTAAAAAGAGCGTACTCATAAACGCTGAGGCCGTGAGCATGTTGACATATTCCGCCATTTGAAAAAGCGCCCACTTGATGCTCGAGTACTCTGTTAAATAGCCCGCCACAATTTCTTGCTCAGCTTCAGGTAAATCAAACGGCGTGCGGTTCACCTCGGCAATGGCAGAAATAAGGAAGGTCACAAACGCAACTGGTTGGAGCAAAATTAGCATGGTGACATCTGACTGCCAGTCCACGATCTCCCGTAAGTTCAGCGTACCCGTAATCATAATGACCCCTAATACGGATAATCCTAAACCTAGCTCGTAGCTAATAAGTTGTGCGGACGACCGCAGCCCGCCTAAAAGTGAATACTTACTGTTGGACGCCCAACCTGCTAAAAAGATGCCGTAAACGCCAATACTAGTTGTGGCAAAAACAAACAGCAAGCCGACGTCTAAATCCATAATCCACGGGTCGTAACCAAAAAAGCTGCCCGCAGGCCCGGCTGGAATGGCACCAAACGCAGTTAAAGCAAAGGTAATACTCACCATCGGCGCAAGGTAAAATACAAACTTGTCTGCCGCAGACACCACAATATCCTCTTTAAAAACGGACTTAATGGCATCTGCAATGGGTTGTAGTAAGCCAAATGGGCCAACTCGGTTGGGGCCCAAGCGGTGTTGCAACCGCGCTAGCACACGCCGCTCCACCAAGGTTAGGTAGGCAAACGCTCCTAAGAGCACAAAGCATAACGTTAAGCCTTTGAGAAAGGTGATGTAAAGGGGTTCCATTAGGCGCTCACTTCCAGTGTGGGTTCAGCATCTGTTGCAATAGGTGATATTGGCACTGGTACTGGCGCGCGTTCAGCCCGTCGTAAGTCGCTAAATGCCAGCCCGCAAGGTTGCTCGGGCAGCGCTGGTACAAGGGCAGCCCCCGGCAGGACGCGGTTATCTTCTTGAACAACCAAGTAGCGCGTGACACCAGACACGTCTAACTTCACACGTTCACCTACTGGCACCCCGTACTTGGTGGCATCTTCTGGATGCACACGCAAGCTGAGTGCGCCATGGGCCGTTTCTAAGCTGGGGTTGTAGGCAAGATACTCCGGGCGCACCATGGTTGGCACAAGCACCACATTAGCATCTACTGGGGTAGGGGTGGGGATCGGCACTTGGAAGTGATTGGGGAGCGTTTCCTCAGGTAATATACCTTCACTAGGTAGCTCAGCAAGGTCAACATCGAACGCTGCTTTTAAGCTGCGCCGCGCACTGCGCACGCTGCGCCCGTCCAGGCGGCTACCGAGTGCGTCGCCAAGAGCTTTAACGACGCCAGTTAAGTCTTCAGAAGCACCACCATCAACATCTACAGCGGTAAGCGGTAACAGGCGTCCCTCGAGGTTCACGATGGTACCCTCTTTTTCGTAGCCGGTTTTGGCGGGTAAGACAACGTCGGCGAGTTCAGCTGTTTCGGTCATAAAACAGTCGTGGACGACCAAGAACTCGAGCCCTTCAAGCTTTTGTTTAAGCTGTTTATCTTGAGCCACGTTAAGGTTGGAAAGTAATAGCGCAGAGGCAGTCTCGAGCAGTTTGCTACCACTTGTTTCAATAAGCTCGAGCCCGCGGCTGTTGGCCATCGGCGCAAGCGGCAAGAGTTTGGCACCAACCGCCTCAGCTAACTGGTTGATGATTGACGTGGCATCTGCTGACGCCAGCACCCACGCCCCGTAAACAATCACTGCGTTATCACTAGCTTTAAGTTGCTCCACAAGTGTGCTCAAGCTATCTTGATCTGCCCCCAGCCCGTCTACGTGAGCATCTTTACCGTTGGCAAGGTTGAGCAGGGCACTAACTAATGCAACTTCATGCCCAAGGTCGTA
>JBCCOX010000158.1:0-8898 GCA_039025155.1 Deinococcota bacterium
ACCTCAGTGGGCATAACAGGTAATCTGTGCGAGCTATCCATAAATAATATCTTTCAATTAGGTTGGTTTATTGAGTTAAAGGCTAGTGTGTAAGTTAGATACGGTTAGTCTCGGCTGTGTTCAGGATTGATGAGGACAACAATCTGTGTATCCTTGAACGCAGCTACTCTCGTTAAAAGTCACATCTGTTCTAGCTAAAAGTCACATCTATCAAAAAATGTCCAAACTAGAGCTATGATGTTCAGCTTCTACAAGCTATCAGCACGTTACCAACTAGCATCAAATGGTGGTCATTAAGCTTGGTCATTAAATACTAGTCATTAAACGCTAGTCATTAAACAATGCAAATGTGCACTTAGAATCGTCAAACCTAGATCAGGAAACTCGAGCCACGTCTTCATCGGTGTGAATCACAAAAATAGGCATAGACTCCCGTAGGGGTTCCACCTCACCGCGCAAGCGGGTGAACACTTCAGCATCCAAGTAGGCAGATGACGCGCGCAGTAATCCTAGGTAATACCGTGCGATGGTGCGTTCTTCGTTGAAACTCAACTTGGAGCGTTCTAAAGGTGTTAGTAGATAGGTCACAAAGTCATCTTCTGACTCGAGCGCTTTGCAGCCACCTTGCTGAATCATCTTACGCAAAAAATCAACGCTTTCACCGGGGTTGTGCCAAAAGCCAAAGTTCATTTCTTCGGTTAGCTCATCTACCCGGCGCATGTCTGCGTGATAATTTGACTTTTTTAGGAGCAATTCGGCAAGATGCTGGCGTTGCAAACGTTTGTTGGCATATTCAGCTAATGACAAATAACCGCTTACAGGTTTACTACTACCTCCTACAAGGGCCCGCAAACGATACGCCAATACATAATCTTGATATTCTCGCAAGTGCTCCACACCTTTATTTTAATATAGCCCGCGCAGTTTAGTGTGAACGCTCTATCACCTTGTACGATGCGCACCTCAGATTTATAGTTCACATTTTCTTAAAGATGTTCTTAGCAAGCGTGTTGTTTTTTATGTTGCTCGTTGTTGTATTTATCTTGACTAGCTTACATCCCCCTAACACACCCCTAACACAACGCCATCACGTTACATACACGCCTCCGTTGAGGTAATGGCTAGGCTGCACCCGCAAAATATGTAATCATGGGTAACGTAACAACACTTGATCAATAAAGCTGATGTGTCAAAGCTACCTTAGCTAGCATCTATTTGTGATACCAGTACACGTGTAGTGATCGTGCATCTGATTTAGCTCTTTAACTGCCTACTGAGCTAAGGTATGTCCAGTGTCTCACACAAGCTCGAGTTCTCACACAAGCTGAGGTTAAGCGCAGTTGGCGTTCAGTAGCATGCAGTAGCATTCAGTGTCATCCTAACTGCTGTGCTAGCTGAAAACTGATTTTATGACGTTCATCTTCAGGAGGCGCGTATGGCTCGCAAACCTAAAACACTTGGCATGGTCTTAGCAGGCGGTAAAGGCACACGCTTGCACCCACTAACCTGGAAACGCACTAAACCGGCTGTGCCCTTTGGCAGCAAGTACCGCATTATTGATTTTGCGCTCAACAACATGATTAATTCTGAGATTTACGGCATGTACCTACTTACCCAATTTAAAGCGCAATCCCTCACCGAGCACATTCAGCGCAACTGGCGTTTTGGCAGTTTTTTGAGTGACTACTTTATTACCCTCGCACCTGCCCAAATGTACCTTTATGAAGAACTTGGCGCAGAGTGGTACCGCGGCACCGCCGATGCCATTTATCAAAACATCCACCTGATTCGTAACCAAGAAGCTGATCTAGTAGCAATTTTTAGTGGTGACCATATCTATAAGATGGATATTTCGCACATGATTCAGTACCACTTGCAACTTGGGGCAGATGTGTCCATCGCAGCCTATCCAACGCCTGTGCAGGATGCGACCCGTTTTGGTGTGCTGCAAGTAGATAGTAATTATCAAATTACTGAGTTTCAAGAAAAGCCAGACAATCCCAACCCCATGCCAGACAATCCCAATATGGCACTAGCGTCGATGGGAAACTATATTTTCAATACCGAAGCGCTGTCAGAACTTCTTCAGCACGACGCGGCTGATGCAGAGTCGTCGCATGATTTTGGTAAAGACGTGCTTCCCTATGCACTCAATGAGGGTTACAAACTGCAAGCTTATGACTTTGCCCAAAACCCTATTCCAGGTCAAGATGGCCCCAACACCTACTGGCGCGACGTAGGAACACTAGACAGCTATTGGGAAGCCAGCATGGACTTGGTCGCGGCACAACCTGAGTTTGATATTTACAATAACGACTGGCCCTTGCGCACATCTAGCGAGTTTTCGCCGCCCGCTAAGTTTGTTCACGAAGAAAGTGACCGCCGCGGACAAGCCTTTAACAGCTTGGTAGCTGGCGGGGTGATTATCTCGGGTGGGACTATTCGCAAGTCGCTCCTCTCGAGGCGGTCACGGGTCAACAGCTATAGCGTGGTTGAAAACTCCGTACTTTTTGACGATGTGACCGTTGGTAGGCGTTGTAACATTCGCAACACTATCATTGACAAAAACGTTGACATTCCAGAAGGTACCGACATCGGCATCAACCTAGACGATGACCGCGCCCGCGGGCTTACGGTGACAGAGAAAGGCGTGGTGGTCATCCCTAAGAGTTACAGTTTTACTTAAAGCCACCTAACATATTAATGAAAGATAACCGCCAGCAACTTGGCGGTTATCTTTGTTGGAAATATCACAGCTTCTGTTTTAGAACTTACTGTGAGAGATTCCTTTTAGCGAAGGTATGTGAACTCTAGCTAAGATGAACCCTGACAAGGTGCTTCTTGGTTGTGTGCTGTTTGGTTGTGTGCTGTTAGATGTATGGATGTAAGTAGATCATCATTCACAACATCATGAACACGCCTCGAGCCAAGTCCTTAGATACTCACCTAACCCACCCAGAAAAGAGGCTGTTATGATCCCACGCCTTTACTTAGTTTCACGCTTTTACCTAGTTCCACGCCTTTGCTTGACTATCTTCATTTGTTTGCTGACCTCAATAGTCAGTGCGCAACGTACCCCCTCACTCATCACCCCAAACAATGTCCAAACTAACGTTGAACTTGGCCTAAGTGAGGCTGCTTTGGATGCACTCGACAGCGGCCGCGACGCTGCCCTTGAAGCCTTGGACACTTACAACGAGCACTACCTCAACTTACCGCTCTGGCAAGACGCCATGTTTCACGGGCAAGAAGCTGAAGGTCTAGCGCCCGGTCACCCGGAGCCCTTACGCTTTTTGGCAGAAATTTACACTATTACCCGCTGGTACGCGCCAGCTTGGGAAGCTTGGAACGCCTACATCACCGCAGGAGGCACGCTGGACGCCACGGCTCTTACCTATTTAACTGAGGCCGGCAACCAACTTGCTTACGACTACTACAACCGCGGTGACTTGATAACATCTGCCAGTTTTTATGAGCAGGTGATTGGCATTGTGCCCGGTGGGATTGAAGCCTACGCAGCGCTTGGACAGATTTACCTTGACTTGGAGCGCCCGCAGGATGCCATCCTGTTTTGGCAGCAAGTTCTCAACCTCAACCCTAACGACAGCCGCGCCTCCTACTTTTTAGCGCTTGCCAGCGATCAAGCCACCTTCGGAATTGAGGCTACTAATGCCTTTCGTAACGGCGTCAACCACTACAACCAAGGTGATATGAGCAGCGCTCGAGACCTATTCAGAAACGCCACTACCCTCAATGCAGAGTACGCCGAAGCGTGGGCGTGGTTAGGGCGCACCGCCTTTGAAGCGGGTAATTATACAGGTGCTGCTGATGCCTACGGTGAAGCGGTGAGCCTAGCGCCGGACAACAGTACATATGCCTATTTTTTGCAGGAGTCACACCGTTTAGGGCATTAAGTTGAGGTCAGCAGCACACTGACTCAATCATCTCGAGACATTCATCAAGCATGACAGGGACAGGTTTCAGCCTGTCCTTCTTTTGTTGGCTTAAGCCCTTACCTCAACGTGCCTCGAGCTTGCATAACAGCTCAACAACCACACACCTGCTGAGCTTGATAGCCTCCCTGTGATAACGCTGCCAATATCATCACCAACCGTCTCACAGACGCAAACCACGCTGTTGAGATACGGTACGATAAGGTCATACAACAATTTGGATGCACGCCACCTGGGGCCTCACCTAAGGTGGCTAGCGTGGCCATATTTCAATCTTGTAGAGGTCACCATACCTCTTGAAAGGACAGCCCCATGACTAAGGAGAATCTATGACCAAGGTCATTAACGACCCTAGCGACTTCAAAGAAGACATGATCGCAGGCATGGTGCGCGCTTACAGGCGCTATTTTCAGCGCGTGCCGAACGCTACTGGCGTGATGGTTCCCAGCGCACCTCGAGCAGGCAAAGTGTCTGTGATTAACGGCGGCGGTTCGGGGCATTACCCGGTGTTTGCCGGATTGGTTGGTCAAGGCATGATGGACGCTGCTGTGATTGGTGATGTGTTTACTAGCCCCTCCAACGAGCAAGCTTACCGCGTTGCCAAAGCTGTTGCTAGCGACGCTGGCGTGCTGTTTAGTTACGGCTACTACAACGGCGACGTGATGAACTTTGATATGGCCAGCATGCGTCTAGAAGACGATGGCATTCATGTTGAAACTGTACTTGTTACAGATGATGTTGCGTCCGCCCCACCCACCGAACACCACGAACGGCGCGGCATTGCGGGCGGGTTTTTTGTCTACAAAGCTCTTGGTGCAAGCTCCGCCAGAGGGGATAACCTTGCCACCGTCAAAGCCATGGGCGAACACGCCAACGCCCACACCCGCACGTTTGGTGTGGCTTTTGACGGCTGCACCTTGCCGGGTAAATCTGAACCGCTGTTTACAGTTGATGCTGGCAAAATGGAACTCGGCTTAGGCATTCATGGGGAACCGGGCATTGAAGTGGGGGATATTGCCACTGCCCAAGAACTCGCCAAGATTATGAGCACTCGAGTCCTCGCTGACCCACCTGACGGCGCTAGTAGTGATGTTGCTGTGATTGTCAACAGCCTTGGACGCACCAGTGACGAAGAACTGTTTGTGCTTTACAAAGATGTAGCAGGCGAGCTCGAGCAAGCTGGCTTAAACGTACACGAAACCCACGTCGGCAGGCTCACCACGTCATTGGATATGGACGGCTGCTCACTCAGTCTATTCTGGTTGGATGATGAGCTAAAACCGTTGCTCGAGGCTCCTGCAGACTGCCCTGCTTACACTCGGATAGGAAGTTAAGTCATGTCGATTCAAGTTGTGCAAACTATATTTGAGAGCATTTTGGAGACTATTTCCGCCAAAGAGGACGAACTTGGCAAGTTAGATGCTGTCGCTGGCGACGGTGACCATGGCATCGGCATGGTGCGCGGGCTGAAAGCAGCGCACAAAACTACTCAAGACACAAGCACAACGAGTCCCAGCCAGCTCATCAGCGATGCTGGGGCGAGTTTTTCAGATGCCGCTGGTGGCTCATCTGGCGCGCTGGTTGGTATTTTGATTATTACGACGGGCAATAAACTGCAAGATGACAGCATGGATACGGTCCATGTTGCGGAAGCGCTCGAGCTAGGCCTCACCCGCATGTGCAAACTTGGCAAGTCGGGGCCCGGTCAAAAAACCATGATTGATACCCTTGACCCGTTCATAACCTCGCTTAAAACCCAGGTAGACAAACCTTTAAGTGATGCTTGGCAAGCTGCTCTACCCGCTGCTGAGGATGGTATGAACGCAACTGCTACCATGACCAGCCAAAAAGGTCGCGCTGCCAAGCTGGGTGAGCGCAGTAAAGGCCACAAAGACCCCGGTGCTGTGTCCATGTTTTATATGTTGCAAACCGTTAGCGAGGTGCTCAAAAGCGCCTAATTCGAGTTCAATAAACGCCATCCCTCACGCGCAAATCGCCTCGAGTAAGAGTTTTGTAAGAGTTAGTATGGCAAACTAGTATTACAACGCACTTATCTGGTGGTTGCCGCAAGCCTGATAGTGTTTGTAGTTTAATATTTTATCTTTTATATACACACAAGCATCTTCCATGTAGCGGCAACCACTCAATTTTGGAAAGGAGTACGTTTGTTATGTTGACAGGTTTCATATCTCGCCCTACAAAGAGGCTTTCTTACACCCTTAGCAGTGTAATCCTCACCGTCTTGCTAGCAGCTTGCGGTGGTGACTCACCCGCCGAATTTACCCCGCCCGAAGCACCAGAAACATCGTTTATTAGTGTTGCTGAACTCGGTAGCGGTCTAACAAGTCAAACCCTTGCAGAGGGCCTCAACGTCAGCTTAGAAAGTGAACAGATCACCGATGTAGACGGTACACGTAACCGCGAAACTGTTTATCTGGTAACCACCACGAGTGACCTCGTTGGGTTAACACTCTACCCAATTGAAGCACCCCGCACCTTTGCAGACACCAACGTCGTCAGCATGCGCGATATTAACGGCGAGCTCATTGATGACGCCAGTGTCGCCCAAAGCATTATGGTGGAAACAACAGCCACGTTAACGGCTGAAGACATTGCCACCGTGAACGCTTTACTGGATGCTGATAGTAGCGTTTTAGGTGATGGTGCAATCACCACCGAAGAAGCTGGCGATGCTTGGCGCGTCACTCTAAACCTTAGCTACCCATTTGATGAAACTAATCCCGGCAATAGCCCAAACAGCTTTTTGCTGCTCTTTGCGTTCGTGGAAGATACCACCCAAGCTGACCCACGCACCTTAAGCTTTAGCATGAGCGACGTAGGTATTGTGACAACTGACCCAGAAATTGAGCTGGTTATTTCAGATAGCCTCGAGGCACCTGTGATCACCCTGCCCTAAAGTTTAGACGTTAGTTTCATTAACTAAGCGCTCCTCGGTCTCGAGGGGCGTTTTTTATGCGCTATATTGTCAGCTTCATTAGCCTCGCTAGCAAAAACGTCTGTCCAATCTTAATAGCAACTCCACAAGTTAGGGATACATGCCTAGCATCTGACGGCATCTTCCCTTCTCCCTTTCACCACTTCTGACGATACCTCTAGTGACTGATTATCAGACTGTAACAGGTGCTTGTGCAACTGCTATTAACTTAACAACTTGGCTGTCTAGAACGACATCACCTTAACACCTGCTATAAGGTTAAGCTCCTTTAACTGTCAGCCGTCACTTGATTACAAAATCACTCCACCTGTATGATTTTGCAAAGCGCGTTCGCTAGTGAGACCTGTGACAAGTGTAGCCGCACCTAAGCTCATAGCCAAGCGCGTTCAACCTCATCTCTGGGAGAATTTTTATGGACTGGAATAGCCGTTACGCACGCCGTAGCCAACGTTTCCCCGATTCCGAGCTAAGCCATGTTTTGCGGCTTACCCGCAAACCAAGTGTCATTTCATTTTCGGGTGGTCTGCCCTCACCAGAAATTTTCCCAGTCAGCGCACTAAAAGCAGCAAGCGACTATGTATTAACGCACGAATCTACTCAGGCATTGCAATACAGCATCACCGAAGGTTACGAACCCCTGCGCGAGTGGATTTTGAGTCATTTAGAGGTTCCTAGTGACTGGGACGCCAGCAACGTGCAAATTGTTACAGGGTCGCAGCAAGGGCTCAGTGTCATTGGCAAAGCATTGCTTGACCCCGGCGACAACATTGCCGTGGAACTACCCAGCTATTTTGGTGGCCTGCGGGTTTTTGACAGTTATGAAATTAATTATTTGGGCGTGCAGTGCGACGAAGACGGCATGTTACCTGATTCGTTAGAAACTGCCCTTGCCCAAAAACCCAAGTTTTTGTATGTGATGCCCACCTTCCAAAACCCTAGAGGCACCACCATGAGCCTCGAGCGCCGCCAGAAAACTGTTGAACTCGCCCGAAAATACGGCGTGCCGATTGTTGAAGATGACGCTTACGGACGCTTGCGGTTTGAAGGTCAAAACCTTCCTAAACTGGTTGAGTTAGCGCCAGATATGGTGATTTACAGCAGCACCTTTTCTAAAATTTTGGCACCGGGTATGCGTCTTGCGTGGCTTGCCGGGCCGCGTGATGTCATCGAAATGATGATGCGCACCAAACAAACTGCCGACATGCACACCCCTATTTTCACCCAACTTATTGCCTACCGTGTGGCAGTTGACCACGACCTAGACAACCACGTGCAGGTCATCTGCGACTTTTATCAAGACCACCGCGACGCCATGCTCAGCGCGATGGAGGTGCAGTTTCCAGAAGGCCTCAGTTGGAACCGCCCCCAAGGTGGCATGTTTTTGTGGGTCACCCTGCCAGAACACATTAAAGCAATGGACGTTTTGCATCAAGCAGTTAAGCAAGATGTTGCGTTTGTTCCCGGCGATCCATTTTTTGCTGATGGCACGGGTAAAAACACCTTCCGCCTCAGCTATTCCAAACCCAGTTCAGACGATATTCGTGAGGGCATCCGCCGTTTAGGTGAGGTCTTAAACGAGCAGCTTGCTCCTGCTGCTGTCTAGCCCCAACCCACTTACATATCAAGCCCCTTGTTGGATAGCCAGCAAGGGGTTTTTGTTTTGGATAAACGCTCAAGCTAATATCTTGGTTTAAGCTACTAACATGAACAGCGCGCAACTTTACGACCTCATCTATAGTAACAAAGATTACCAGAGCGAAGCTAAGATCATCGACGAACTGATTAAACGCTATCAACCCAGTGCGCAGAGTTTGTTAGATGTTGCCTGTGGTACAGGAAATCACCTGCAGTATCTGAAGCAAGACTACCAATGCAAAGGCGTTGACCTTGACCCAGACATTTTAGCTGAGGCGAAACGCAAGCACCCCGACGTGCCTTTTTACGAAGGTGACATGCAGACCCTCTACATGGGTGAGCGGTTTGATGCGG
>JBCCOX010000159.1:0-8890 GCA_039025155.1 Deinococcota bacterium
CAATCACTATATTTAATGCCTCAAGGCAATCTGCAACGTGCTTTCTTGAGATCGTCTTTATGGTGAAATCAGCTTGGTGATGCAATATTGATGGGGTTTTTTAGCTCTAAGCTCATTGTTGTAGGGTTTCAGAGTAGTCTTTAGGCACAAAGACCTCAATAGCATCTGGCAAAAGCTCAATATCCAAAGGTGTTTCACCGAGCACATCGCCATCTGCCTGGGTAAGTAGTGGCGGCCGGGCGTCTATATAGATGCGCCTAGCACTGTAACGGTCCGGCGCATCCCGCTTGGGTAGCCGGTGAAATACCAAGTGCCATATATCTACCAGCGCCCCCCACAAGCCTGTACCCCGCAAAAGTGCCACTTCTAAGAGGCCGTTGTGAGGGGTGACGCCGGGCCCCAAACGCACACCACCCACATCTACTTTGCTGGCGTTAAAAACCATGACCGTATGAGCATAGACATGTACGCTAGTCAGATTCGAACTATCTGTGCTATCTGCAAACCGCAAGGTGATGTTGTGCTTTTTCCGGTTGATGAAGTTGCGAAACGTTGCCAGCAAATAGGCCGACCGGCCCAGCTTTTCTTTGTCGCGGCTGTCGGTATCTTGCATGGTTTCGGCGTCTAGCCCAGCACCGGCTGCGACCATAAAATAGCGCGTCTTATTTTTAATGTAGCCAACATCTAGCGTGGCCAGCTCGCCTTGCATAAGTGTCTTAAGCGCTTGTACCGGGTCTTCGGGAATGTGCAACGCATGGGCAAGTAAGTTACCTGTACCTGCTGGACAAATGAAGATAGGTAAGCACACGTCTGCCTCGAGCAAGCCGCTGACTACCTCCATAATGGTGCCGTCGCCCCCAATAACTGCCACAGCCTCAAAACCTTTGTGACAAGCCTGTCTGGCCCACCGCCTCGAGTCACCTTCTTGTTCGGTAACGCACACTTCGGGGGTGTAGTTGTGCTGCTCAAAAATCTCCACAAGGTCGTCTGCTGTCGTTTCACCACTGCGGCTCGAGGCAGGATTGACAATGATTAATACAGCAGGCATATTCCAATTGTGGCACGTTTTACCCTGTGAGATGCACCCGGGCTTGCGCTCGACTAACTACATGAGAAAACCCTGAACATTTGCCTTAAACTAGGTACAAACACCCCTAATAGTGTGGGCTGTGTACATCAACCAAACTCACCTACGTATCTACCTCGTTAAGGTTTAGAACGGCATCGCGCAACCGCGAAATACAAGTGCCAGTAAAAATATAAGTCCTAGCTGTAACATCTTGTAGCCTCCTCTTAGGTTTAGCTTAAACTGCAACTCTCTAAGATTCTAGCGTGTGGACTTCTAGCGTATTTGTGGTTATTGGTTCAACACATCCACAACCGTCTAACAGCGTTGATATTTTCTTACGCTTGTTCATAGTTAACGACATCTACAATTGAATGTTCACTTGACGCGAGATTTTAGTATATTTATGCGTTGTTCAAACGTTGTTCTAGCGTATGATAGATAGCAAGGAGTTCGTTATGTCGCTATTCAACAAACCACCCGCTGTGCTCGTGCTGGAAGACGGTACTGTCTACCCTGGTTACGCCTTTGGCCGAAGTGGTGAAACCATCGGTGAGATTGTCTTTAACACGTCTATGACGGGCTATCAAGAAATTCTCACCGACCCAAGCTACCATGGGCAAATTGTCACGATGACCTACCCGCACATTGGCAACTACGGTGTGAGCGTCTATGATATGGAGTCAAACAAACCCTTTGCCAAGGGCTTTATTGTCCGTGAGTTTTCGCGCACCGCCAGCAACTACCGCAGCAACCAAGATATACAGAGTTTTATGCAACAGCACAACATCGTGGGTATTGAAGGCGTAGATACCAGGGCCCTCACTCGGCGCTTGCGGCAAGGCGGCGTGGTCAAAGGCATCATTTGGCATGGTGAGGCAGATGACGCCAAGCTTAAGGAGCTGACTGCGCGCGCAAATAGCCATGAAGACATCGACGGACGAGATATGACACCGGAAGTTACTACCTTACTCCCCTACGCCCGCCCGACCTTTGAAAAACGCCCCCGCGTGGTCGTGATGGACTTTGGCATTAAACACTCAATTGTCTACAAGCTCGAGCAAGCTGGCGCGGAAGTTATCGTCGTCCCAGCGCAAACCACGCCAGCACAAATTATGGCTCTGAACCCATCTGGCTTAGTTTTATCCAATGGTCCCGGCGACCCTGACGGGCCAACTTACGCGCACAACACCGTCTGGCAAATTTTAGGACTTGTACCCACTTACGGCATCTGCCTAGGGCATCAACTACTCGGTCTGGCAGTCGGCGGCAAAACCTACAAGCTCAATCACGGACATCATGGCGCGAACACGCCGGTCAAAAACACAATTACAGGTGAGGTCGAAATCACCAGCCAAAATCACAACTATGTGGTGGATATTGATAGTATCCCCGGTGGGCAGTTTACAGCCACACACGTCAACTTAAACGACGATACGCTCGAGGGCATGGCCCACGTGCGCTATCCAGTGTTTAGCGTGCAGTATCACCCAGAAGCCAGCCCTGGCCCGCACGACGCTAGCTATCTTTTTAACCGCTTTATGACTGAGGTTAATGGCTTTGAAGGGGCTAAGTCACTACCCGTCAGCGCGCAGCAAGCTGTTTCATAGCATCACCCACATCCATTAACACCATATCAATTAACACCATGAAAAAGCGTCCATGTCGTAGAAATCATCAGCATGGACGCTTTTCTAAGCCTCAAACTTAAAGATTTACTCTGGAATGATAGCGCTACTCTTATCACCAAGAATAATCTGCAAAGCACTCGGGCGAGCGGTGCGACCTTTAACCTCAACTTGCACGCCGATGAGGCTGGACTGAATCCGGTGCTGCACCGAGGTAATTTTGCTGCCCCGCTCAACCACGCTGTACTCGAGTTCAGCATCGTGAATTTTGACGTTATCACCAATGCTGGTATACGGCCCAATGTAAGCATCTTCAATCGAAGTCCCCTTACCAATAATGGCTGGGCCAACCACTTTGCTGTTTTTGAGCGAAGCACCTTGCTCAACCACCACAGTGCCAATCACTTCGGTATTTTCGAGGTGGCCGTCAATCTGGGAGTTCTCGAGCTTTTGCAGCATCAGCCTATTCGCATCTAGCAGTTCATGCGGTTTGCCTGTATCTTTCCACCAGCCGCTTGTCTCCAGTGGTGTCACCGTCAAGCCTTCATCAATAAGCCCTTGAATCGCGTCAGTCATTTCATACTCACCCCGAGCGCTTGGTTCCAAGGTTTCAATAATCTTATGAACGGACTTGTCAAACACGTAAATCCCAGCCACAGCTAAATCACTCGGTGGGTCTTTGGGTTTTTCCACCAAGCTCACTACACGCCCGTCTTCAACAACGGCAACCCCAAACGAGCGCGGGTCGGCTACGTGGACGAGCGCTAACACTGCGTTCACATCACCTTGTTTAAACGCATTGACAAAAGGCGTGATGCCGTGTTCAAAGAGGTTATCACCCAAGTACATGACAAAAGGATCATCTGCTAAAAAGTCTCTGGCGACACTGACCGCATGGGCGAGCCCCTTGGGCGGGTCTTGCATCAAATAGGTAAACGAAGCACCCTCATAGTGGCTTAGCGTATCTTTGATGTAATCAACCGTTGCGTGGCTAATCACTACGCCAATGTCGGTGATGCCTGCCTCAACAAGGTTATCTATAGCGTGAACAATAATGGGTTTATTAGCAACGTTGATGATGGGCTTGGGACGCAAGCTGGTGAGGGGGCGAAGGCGTGTGCCCAGACCAGCCGCAAGAATGAGACCTTTCACAGGGGAACTCCTTTGAAGGTTAAGTATGGTGCAGGTAAATCATGTCCTAGCCATAAAGGGTGTTAAGGATGAATTTAAGGTTACTGACTCGAGGCTAGGACAGCGTTTGCGGTATGTTACTCAATTGCCTTGATGAATTGCTCGAGAGTTCAGACGTTACTAACAAACACGCTCAGCAAGTACGTGAAAATGTACCATCAAACATCACACACAAACGCCATATGTGGTCACGGTAGCGTTAGGAGCGTGCCACAGACGTACCATCTTCTATCATCAAGCACATACTAAAAGCTCACCTCGAGACATTATCTCAAGATGAGCTTGGCGAGTAGCTATATTTGTACGCGCGACCTAGTGATCTAGGCCTTGACAGCCGCTTCCATCAGACGCTGAATCCGCGCGACCATCGACGCAGGGTCAGGGTGAATGCCCTCAGCTAAAAGCGCACTATCAAAAAGTTGCTCAATCACGGCATCACTCACAGTTGTTTCAGCAGGTCCGTCTGCCAGGGACTTGATGAGGCTACTACTGCGGTTAAGTTCCAAAATCTTTTTGGGCACGCTAGCATCTTCACCCATAAGCCGCTGGAGGCGCTGCATACTGGTGTTGGCAGCATCTTTCGGGTTCACCAAACGCACCGGGCTATCCGTCAGGAGTTTACTTTCGCGCACGTCTACCACGCGCTCACCTAAAACATCCTTAAAGCGGGTGATGATTTTGTCGAAGCTGTCTTGCTCGAGGGCATCAGAGCTATCTTCATCTTCAGTAGTGTCTGTTTCAGGTAAGTTCAACTCAGCATCATCGACATTTTTGAGGGTTTTGCCTTCAAATACATCCAGACCAAAAAGCATGTAACTGTCAATGTCTTCGGTGAAGTAAAGCACCTCGATGTCATGCTTGCGGAAGTACTCGAGGTGGGGACTGCGCGCTGCAGACTCATAAGAATCTGCAATGACATAATAGATTTCGTCTTGGTCAGCTTTGGCGCGCTCGAGGTAGCGAGGAAGTGAGATGAGGTCGCTAGCTGACTCGCTGTGGCTCGAGGCAAACCTGAGTAACGGCATCAACCGCGTTTTGTTGGCATAATCTGTTGCCACACCCTCTTTGAGGTACATACCAAACTCTTGCCACACTTTTTGGTATTGCTCAGCGTCACCCTTGGCGAGTTTTTCTAACTCACTAAGGACTTTTTTAACCAGTACATCCGCAATTTTTTTGATGATGGCATTGTTTTGCACCATCTGTCTCGAGACATTCAGTGGCAAATCCTCAGTATCCACCACGCCCTCAATAAAGCGCATGTAATTTGGCAAAAAGTCAGCAAATTTGTCCTGAATCAGCACTTTGCGCACATACAACTTGAGGCCGGTTTCGGTCCCACCCATAATCCGGTAATCTTTACGGGACGGCACAAACAACAGTGCATAAAGCTGCAGTGGCGCGTCTGTCATCAAATGTACGCGCATGAGCGGATCTTGCATGTCGTAAGTTAGCGACTGATAAAAACTCTTGTAGGTGTCGTCGTCAACTTGGTGCTGGGGGGTGCGCCAAACAGCTTGCTGCTGGTTGACCACTTTGTACTCAGCGGTGGGTTCATCCTCTTCTTCTTTGGCAGGTTGCTGTTCCCACAGGTAAATTGGGAAGGTTACAAAGTCAGAATGGGTTTTAATGACACTGCGCAAGCGGTAAGGCTGGGCAAAATCTTTGTGCTCATCTTTAAGCTTGATGGTAATGGTGGTGCCACGTGCGTCCTGCTCAGCTGGTTCAATGCGGTATTCACCTTTGCCACTTGAAATCCAAGTAGCTGCTTGAGCATCTGGCTGATACGAACGACTGGTTACATGCACTTCCTCGGCAACCATAAACACCGAGTAAAAGCCCACGCCAAACTGCCCAATCACATCTGCACTGATGGCGTTACTACCAGATTCTTTGACAGCTTTGAGGAAGTCTTTCGCTCCCGAGCGGGCAATCGTCCCAAGGTTTTGCACCATGTCGTCGGCTGTGAGGCCGATGCCACTATCACGAATGGTGAGCGTACCCGCATCTGGGTCACCTTTGAGCCAAATAGCTAGCTCAGCGCTGGCGTCATGTACGTCGTCCTCTGTGAGAGAGGCAAACTTAAAGCGGTTGAGCGCATCTGACGAGTTGGAGACAAGCTCCCGCAAAAAGATGTCGGTTTCGCTGTAGAGCGAGTGAATTAAAATATCTAGCAGTTGCTGAATTTCTGCTTGAAATGCGACAGGCTGGCCGGACTGAAGAGCGTTTTCTGCGGTTGCTTGCGTGGTTGTTGAAGTATCTGTTACTGCGTCACTCATAGTACCTTTATGATAGCCCATGAATGAGCCGTTAGGACTGTATTTTGGCTAACGATGTGCGAACATAACGCCAAAGTATTCTCTACGACTAGCATAAAGATACTTGATACACCTGTAATCAAGTTTAGGTATGTGACATCATGCTATGCACATGACTAAGCCTGTAGCTTTTGGATGATGGTTACACAACAATTTCTTGGACGATCATGTCTTCTTGTAGTAATGGGACTTGGGCAACGACCTCGCCTCGAGGATTGATAAGTGCTGTAGGACCGTAAGAAATACGCCCGTTCCGTTCACCCGTGACATCTGCAGAAAGAATGTACAGACCTGACTCAACTGCTCTCTGGCAGCGACTTTCGTTGTGTTTGTCTTTCAACTTTTTGGCAACGTCGTAGCGCATCATGTTATTGGCTGGGCACATAAGTAGCTGTGCGCCCTGCTCAGCTACAGCACGCGCACACTCTGAAAAATTCATATCGTAACAGATGTTGATGCCAAATCTCACGTCCCCAAGGTCAAAGATAGGATACTCGCTACCAGCCTCAAAAACGTGCTCACCAGAGAGAAGTTTGGTTTTTCTGTAACATCCTAAAAGCTCACCTTGTTTTACAACAACAGCAGTGTTGTACAGCTTCTCATGACAGACTTCAATGAGACCAAACACCAGCGTGGACTGAATGCTACTCAACCGTTCAAGACTGGCTTGAAAATCTGGTGCTGACAAATCAAGTGCAAGTTGTAGTGTCAGTTTTTTATGAACAACGTAACCTTGCAAATAACATTCTGGGAAACAGACGACATCCGCTCCTTGTAGGTCGGCTTGTGTTGCATAGTCCAAGATGATTTGTAAGGTCTGTTGGATGTTCTGTTGAATATCGAGTAGTTGACAAGATGCAAGTGTCAAGTGATTTTCATGTGTAATAGGGCATCAACTATCTTTCAACAAATTAATATTGAGCTGGAGTTACTAACAAACCAAATCTGTCTTTAAGCAATTTTGCGTCAAGCAGCTCGAGCCGCATCATCACGTAGGCTTACGTGTTCTTCACGTTAGCTGAAATTAATCTGTAACCAGCATCAAAAAAAGACATCTCTAAAAGCGCGTGATTTTTGCTTGCCCATGCACCACTAGCAAGGTCATCTGTTAATTTTTGCAATCCTTCTGACAGGTTGCTGACCTTTGCAAACGGCGACATGGACTGTCGTACCATGCCATCCAGATACGCTTCCGGTCGTTTCCAAAACGCTGCAAAAAATCCATCTTGACAATCATCAGGTATACGTAAAGGGCTAATTTTAACGTCATCAAAGTAATCGTGTAGTTCGGCTAGCTCAGGGAAAATAGCTCTGTCCATAACATCAATTTCTGGGAAGTAATCTCGGGTAAGCCAAAAGGGTTCAGACTTGGGGTCCCACGTAATCGCAATAAATTTGTCGGTAGCCACTCTATTGATTTCACGAAATGCGCGCGGTTTGTCTTCCCAGTGATGCATAGAAAGTATGGTCATGGCGTGGGAGAAACTTTTGTCTTCAAATGGCAGGTCTTCAGCAAACGCTTGCACAACAGGGTGAGCATCCGGCTTGCGCTGAGCAATCATAGCTGCTGACGGTTCTACAGCGACTAAGTCAACGCCTTCAGGTTCGTATGATCCTGTTCCAGCACCAATATTGACAATACGGCTAGCACCTTCAAGTTCGGTATATAGCTGCGCTGCTATCTTAGGATCGGTACAACGTGTTGTTGCATAGCTTGTGCCGATGTTGTCATAGATTGCTTTCATAAGTCACCTCCAGCGATTGAATATACTACGACTGCACGAAGCAGATAGATACTCACTTTCGTCAATGCCGCCTTGATCAATTTTTGCTTTTTAGTAACTACCAAGATAGGAACTCACATGACCTCATTACAAGGACAAGTTGCCGTTGTTACTGGTGCCAGTAGCGGCATTGGGGAAGCTACCGCCAAAGCCCTCGCGCAAGCAGGTGCGTCTGTTATCTTAGCAGCCCGGCGGGTGGATAAGCTCGAGGTGCTCGAGCAACACATCACCCAAGCTGGTGGCAAAGCCCTCAGCATCGCAACCGATGTCACTAGCCGCGAGTCCGTCACCGCCATGATTACTGCTACAGAAAATGCCTTTGGACCAGTTGATATTTTGGTTAACAACGCAGGCATCATGCTGCTCTCGTTTTTGGAAGCTTGCAAACTTGACGAGTGGGACAGCATGGTGGATGTGAACATTAAAGGCGTTTTGTACGGCACAGGCGCGGTGTTGCCCAGCATGATTGAGCGGGGGCGCGGGCACATCATCAACGTGTCGTCGATTGCCGGGCGCAAAGTGATGCCAAGTGCCGCTGTATATGCAGCTACCAAGTACGCTGTGCGCGCGTTTTCGGATGGGCTGCGACAGGAACTTTCTGGCAAGTATGGCATTCGGGTGACCTGTATTGAGCCGGGGTTAGTGGGCACGGAGTTGCTCGAGCACATCAGCGACACAGACATCAGCACGCGTATGCAACAAGTTGTGGGCAATATGACCGTGCTAAGTCCAGAAGACATTGCCGACACCATCATGTACGCCGTCAGCGCGCCGCCTCACGTGAACGTCCACGAGCTTTTGATTTTGCCAACCGATCAATAATTCCACCGTGTCGATACACAACTACGAAGATTAACTGAACATCATCACCAAGTTCACATCTGAAACGTCATTTTGTTTGCC
>JBCCOX010000160.1:0-8860 GCA_039025155.1 Deinococcota bacterium
ACAACCAAATGGCTGGGAAAACGCCGTTCACAATCACCACAAACAAGCCTAAGTACAGCATGATACGGTAGCTGAAAGTACGCAGGTTCATCGTTGAGACTTGCCTTTACTAGGTGGATGTTGAGAGCTTGTGTAGCCGGGCAAGTAGTAGTCTTGAGCAGCGTGCTCGAGCGTCTTTTCCAAATGACTCGGCAGCGAGGTCACTTTGAGCGGGCGTGTGAACGACCTAAAAAACTGCACCAGCACAAGTTTGATGATGTGGTGAATGTCAGGTTCATGATTATCAGGTTGATAACGTTGCCGAGCAGTCTCGTAAGCCTCAACGTGATGAATATGAGTCTCACGAGCCTCGGGTTGCGTTGTTTTTGATGTATTCCTCGTAGAATTATTCATCGTAAACCCACCGTAAATAGATAACTGTGATGACCAAACTCATCGCAAATAAAACGACGGACAACGCTGCAGCGTAGCCAATATTAGACGTTGCCAAGTTTTGAATGTAAAACCCAATGGTCTGTAGTGACCTACCCGGGCCGCCTTGGGTCATGGCAAAAGGAATGTCAAAGGTTTGAATAGCGGTGAGCGTTCTGAAGATGAGCGCAACTGCAATCGCCGGGCGCAGTAGCGGCAAGGTGATAAACCAAAAACGCTGATTACCGTTAGCGCCATCAACTGTGGCAGCTTCGTACAGACTTTCGTCAATGGATTGTAAACCAGCTAAGAGCATAAGCCCCACAAAGGAGGCTGTTTTCCAGATGATGGTAATGTTCACGGCGATAACCGCCGGGGTGACCCTAGCCAACCAAAACACGCCGTTATCCCCCACCCACTGCTCAGGTAAGCCGCTTGCAAACAGGCTATTAACGCCAATTCGCCCAAGCAAGTCATTGATGACGCCGTAATCGCTTTGAAACAACCACGCAAAGGTGAGACCTGTAAATACCCTTGGCATGGCCCAAGGTAGCAAAAGCGCAATGCGCACCAACCAGCGTAAAGGTGAGTCGATGTTGGCAAGCAGCGCGAGTGGCAAGCCCACCGCAAACGAGCCCACCACACTCACCACAATAACAAGCAAGGTGATGTTCAGCGCGTTCCAAAAGCGCGCGTCTGCCCAGCGTGCGCCACTTACCTCAGGATCGGGTTGATAGCCCATGAGCCAACCGCAGACGATGATAACAAGCGCTGTGCCTAGCCACGCGCTTAAAGCGTTAACTTGCCCGCGCCGCTTAAGCCACCACAACGGGATAAGCCCAGCAAAACCAAATAGCCGCCAGATGAGAATGCTATTTAGACTCCAGGTAGCCGCGCGGCGCATGCCAAAAATACGCTGGAAGTTTTCAATACCCACAAAGCCATCGGAAGGGCCAACCAAGCTAATATCCCGCAAGGACTGCCAAAACACATTAATCACCGGGTAAAGCATCACAATGCCGAGTGTTAATAGGGCAGGGAGTAGGAGCAACACGCCTAGCTGGGTATCAGTAGGATTACCTGACATAAGTCGCCGCCAAAACAGGTTGGGGCGGGCTTTACGATTGCTAGGAACATAAGACTTGAAAATCGCCATAACACTCCTTTGCTAGTTGATGAATACCAGTTTGCTGATGCTGATTTACTGACGTAAATTAGCTGGACCCTCAGTGAGTTCTGTATTTGCTGTATACTACGACGCTTCTAGGGAATAGCTGCGAACGACCAGAATTAATCCTAGAACAAATTCTAGAAAAACCACTGTGTTAATTGGTTGTGAGTTGAAAATTGTCTTGCCAGTCTAGCATGTTTTGTTGATGATTACGAAGCATCACACAGGTACTAGAGCGGTAACATTGAAATTTAATCATGGTTAAGTGTACTCACACGATTCCTCGCTTTTAATGCCGTGAGCTTGCCGTAATCTTGATGATAGTATCGTTTTGGGCGTTACTAACAGGTGCAAAATAATGGGTATCATGTCTGATAAAAGCAATTGCCCTTAAATCCGGAGGGTGTACACGTGTATAAACAGCTATTTGAAACACTCTTCGCCCAAAACTCGCAAGCCCTGTTACAGTGTGATGCACAGGGTTATCTCACAGCGGCTAACGATGCAGCGTGCACGCTTTTAGCTGACACATCTGAAATGCTTGTAGGGCGTAAGCTCGAGCAACTGTTTGGCGCTGACCTTTATGTTGACCACCCTGCATTACAAACGTTCTGGAAAGATGGTCATCAAAGCTGGCAAGGGCATGTGACGCATGGTGACCTGCGTTTGGGGCTGACGTTAACACGAGTGCGTGATGAGGCTGATGAACTGGTGCTTGCTGCGCTCGAGCTTGCTTTTAAGTCACTGTTGAACGTGCCTTCGGTTGAACCAAACCGCACAACCGCCAAGGTTTCTGAAGAAGCTAGCACGGCGACCCCAATTCCAACGCACTCTGTAACCCTAACGCAGTCCAAGTCTGCCTTTACTGTTCTGTTGATGGCGATCTTGCATGTTGACCGTCAGTGGCAAATTACGTATTTCAATGGCGCTGCGATGGGAGCGGATGAGCATGCGCAACGTTTTGCCCCCGAAGATGTCATTGGCCATAGTTTGTGGGAGGTGCTACCCTACCTCAACGAAGCCGACAATCCCTTTGGTCAAGCCTACCGTCATGCTATGACATATGGTGAACCTGTTCATGTTGAAGCAGAGGCACGTGACCCTGGCATAGTAGGGAAGTGGCACCGAGCTTATGCCATTCCTGTGGAAGATGGTTTATGGTTACACGGGACGGACGACACCGACCGTAAACGTGCTGAGCAAGCTTTAGCGCAAGCCCTTCAAGAACGCGAAGTGATGTTCAATAGTATTGCCGACTATGTGGTGGTGCTCAATGATCAGTGGCGTTATGTATACGCCAACGATGCCGCTCAAAAGAGATATCCACAAGGACTGATTGGTAAATCCTTCTTTGATGTCTTTGCTTCTGGGGGAGTGTTTGAAGAGAAGTATCGGCAAGCATTTAGTACTAAGCGCCCAGTCTATTTTGAGGCTCAAAGTTCTCTTGACGGTACGTGGATGGAACTACGGGTGTTTCCGAGTGGTGACAACATCATTATTTATGGGGTCAATATCAGTAAGCGTAAGCAACTTGCGTTACAGCTCGAGCAGGCATTACAAGACAAAGAAGACATCTTAGATAGCATCACTGATAATTTTGGAATACTAGACAAAAACTGGTGCTTTCTCTACGCCAACAGTAAAGTTTCTGATATATCTTCAAAAGTCATTGGCAAAAACTATTTTGATGTGTTCCCGCAGAACCGTGGCACTATCTTTGAAGAAAAGTATCGCCAAGCATTTGAGACGCAACAACCTGTAAAGTTTGAAGCGGTTATGACAGTCAACAAACGTTGGGGTGAAGTGCGGGTGTATCCCAGACCTGAAGGTATTGCGATTTTTAGCAGCGATATACATGATCGCAAGCAACTCGAGTTGCAGCTCGAGCAAGCCCTTCAAGAAAAAGAAGATATTCTCAATAGCATTACTGATAGTGTGCTGGTCATTGACCATAATTGGACTTTTGTCTATGCCAACCATAACGCTTTACGCCCTCACCCCAAAAATCTAGTTGGTCGCAACTATTATGATGTATTTCCGGGTAACCGAGACGGCATATTTGAACGCCACTACCAACAGGTAATGACTACCCGTGAGCCCGTGCGATTTGTTGCCAAGATGACTAAAAGTGGCATTTGGGGTGAGGTGCGCGTGTTTCCAAGCCCTGAAGGTATTGCTGTTTATATTGCAAACATTGACGCGCTTAAACGCAAAGAAGATGCCCTCGAAAACGCCCTTGCTGCCAAAGAGATGCTCCTCAAAGAAGTTCACCACCGCACCAAGAACAACATGCAACTTATCTCGTCCATGTTGTCAATTCAAGCGCACACCTTAACAGATGATGCCAGCCGTAAAGCCATCTTGGAAAGCCGTGATCGCATTAATGTACTAGCAGATGTTCATAAGCTTATGTACCAACAGCTCGAGGCAGAAACCATAGATGCCCACAGCCACCTAAGTGCCTTGATTCACAAGTTAGCGCGCAGCATGAGGCGTACAGATGTCAACGTGGAGCTTGATATTGACGCTGTTGAACTCAGCATTCAACAAGCAATTCCACTGGGGCTTATTGTGAATGAGTTAGTGACTAACATTTTTAAACATGGATTTGTGCGCCCAGAGCGTCCAGCAACGATCAGCTTGAGGTTGCAAGTATATGCTGGGCAGATTGTGCTCGAGCTGCAAGATAACGGAGCAGGTTTGCCAGAAGGCTTTGACCCCCACCAAGACAGCCTCGGCATGACGATTGTTCAATCTCTAACAGGGCAACTTGCTGGCACGTTAAGCATGGGCAATCAACAAACTGGTGGCCTGCTTACGCGGCTTAGCTTCCCAAAAGACGAAGATATGCCTCCACGGTGATGACACCCTACAACGCGGCCAATCAGTGAGCTGGCCGCGTTGCGTTGGGGAAATATATTTTATTGGATGCTGGGGTTAGTTCTCAAAAATGTCCTCGAGCCCAATCTGCATATCTTCTAGCGCCGTATCAACGTCAATTGAACGGGCTAGCACTGCGTTGACCGTGGTACGAATAAGCTCGCTTACTTGGTCATAAAAAGGTGTCACCGGGCGCGGACGTGCCGCAATGATGACATCATAAAATTCACCAAAGTGGGGCGCAGCAGCCAGCACGTCGGGGTCTTCATAAAGGCTTATACGAGCTGGAATACGGCTGTCTTGAGCAGCGAGTACACGTTGTACGTCTTCACTGGCGAGGTACTCCATAACCTGCCAAGCTTCGTCTTTGTTGTCGCTAAAGGCGTTCATGGTCCACTGCCAGCCGCCAATGCAGGTAGCAGATTCAAAGCCGTCAAACGCAGGTAGCGGAGCCACGCCCACCATGTCGGTCACTTGGGAGTCTTCATCGTTTTGGAAGCGGCCCCATGCGTAGCCCCAGTTGAGCATAAACACAACATCTCCTGCTTGGAATTCTTGGCGGCTGTTGTCAGTTGCGGTTTCAGCAATGTTGGGTTTGGTCACGCCAACATCCATGGTTGATAACAAGAAGTTAAGCGCTTGGCGGCCTTCGTCGCTATCTACGGTGATGTTTCCGTCGGCATCGCGCCAGTCGCCGCCGGCACTCCAGAGGGGTTGCAAGAAGGTGCAGTTTGCGCCTTCAATCGCGGCACCTTGGTAGTTAAAGCCTTGTAAGGTGTCGTCGTTTTCGCCTTCTAAAATGGTTTGTGCTTGGGCGACCAGTTCATCCCACGTGGCGGGCGGTTCAAAGCCGTATTTCTCGAGCAAGTCGGCGCGGTAGTACAAAAATTGGGCGTCGGTGTAAGAAGGTAGCGCGTAGAGGGTGCCATCAACCACGTCAGCATCTACGGGACCGGGTAAAAACTGGTCAAGGAAGCTCATCATCGCGTCTTCGTTTTCAAAATAGCCGTTGAGCGGCTCTGCCCAACCTGCAGCGGCGTAGGTCGCTGGGCGCACGACATCAATTAAAAAGATGTCTATGTCGGCACTGCCAGAGGTCAGCACCGTGTTGAGGTACTGCTGCTGCACCTCACTGGTGGTGCCGCCAATTTCAGCGCGTGCCATAATGTCTGGATTGGCAGCGTTAAAGTCATCTAGCAAACTGCCAATGAGTTCAGGGTTTTGACGACTGCCTACAAAAACGATGACCTCAGTTTGTGCAAAGGCGCTGGCGAGCAGCACAAAAACGCCTAGTAGCACAAGGGTTTTGAACACACGGGTTTTAAGCACACGTGACATAAAAGTTCTCCTTTAAATTGTGGATTTACCTCTGTAGGTATACCACACTGCATGAGCGGTTGTCATGAAGATGACCAACAGTTGCGAATAGCGTGTTTTATATAATTCTTAATCTATCGAGCTGCTTGTTGATAGTAATCACATTAACGTGAACCTGTTGATGGAAACTTGTTGAGTTAGCATCAGATGTTTCAAGATTGACGTGATAAGGGTACGGCTTAGGGTTAGATGTATGAGTGGCTCGAGGCAAACACCAACATCTTCGTTTGATAGAGGTTTTCATCAATGTCTCTGAAAATAATGCCTCTGAAAGTTAATGTTGATGATGCTGGTCTATTGTTACAGTGTTGATGAGATGTTGAAGCCTCGAGCACACGTCAATGTCTATCTAACCTTTCACTCCACCTGCCGTATGTTGCCCGGTCAGTGCGTTCTGGAACGAGTAAAAGATAATCAAAATGGGTAAACTGCCGAGCACCGCACTGGCGGCGAGCGTACCCCATTGAGTTTGAAAAGCGTTGTTGGTAAACGCCCGAAGCCCAATACCCACTGTCCACTTATCGTCACCCGTAAGCAGAATATTGGCCAGAATAAACTCGCTGTAAGTGCCAATAAACTGCAGCAAAAAGATGAACAGGAGCATGGGAATGCTGATGGGCAAAATGATGCGCCAAAACGCTCCCCAGCGGGTTGTTCCGTCAACTAACGCGGCTTCCTCGAGGCTAGGGCTAATAGACTCTAAATAGCCCTTAAAAATCCACGATGCAAACGAAATGGCCCCCGCTGAGTAGGCCAAAATGAGTCCGGTGAAGGTGTTGAGCAAACCTAGCGCGTTCATGAGGTAAAAGATGGCCACAAGCGCCATGAAACTAGGAAACATTTGCACAAAAATAAAACTTAATAGCGCGCCATAGCGGCCTTCAAACTTCATGCGGGCAAAGGCATACCCTGCTGTTGTGCTAATAAGTACTGCAATGAGCCCGGTCATGCCAGATACCAACAGGGTATTACGAATAAAGAGCACCACCTTTTTCTCACTGCTCGAGGCCACCCGCTCACCTGCCTCGTTCACCGAAAAAAACTGGTCGTTCGTTACACTAAACACCAACACTGCCACTGCTGCTACCAATACCCAGCCCGCAAAGTTGCGTATGCGCCGAAGTCCGTTGTGCTCAGGATTCATCCGCAATCCTGTAAGAATACCTATGAGTGCTACTGCCGCAGCTAGCAATATCCAAATAAAAATCCACTGAAACGGCAAAATGTTGGTTTCTTCTAAAATAGTTTGATATTGAATGAGTGAAAATTTGCTGGGGTCGGGTAAAATCCCTGCGCGAACCAGCAAGGTCCCGGTATCTGGTGGGGGCGTGTTCAAGTTACTGACCCGGTTAAAGGACACGCCGACAAGGTTAATGACAGGATAAAGCGTTAGCAAAATAACCACCCAAATAAACAAGTGGCTAAACGCGGATAGCGCGTAACTGTTGGCAGTTTGTTTGCTAGTTTTGTTGCCCTGCCAATAGGATACGCCAACAATAGCTGCGGTGATGGCAATAAACCCCAGCAAAAACCAAAGCCAACCGTTAGGAATCACCAAGAAGCGGCTGCGGTCAACTTGGGCAAATGCCATACTGCTAAATACAAATAAACTGATGGCACACATACGTGTGGTGAGCTTGATTAGATGGCGTTGCATCATCGGTTGCCCTCCTCTTTCAGTGCACCTGTTACTTGAAAGTTGAGCAAACTTATGGCGATGGTAATAAAAAAGATAAGTAGCGAAATCGCTGAGCCTAGCCCGTAAGCATAGCCACCTTGGGCTTGAAAGGCTTCGTTGTAGGCCCATGAAATGAGGATGTCGGTTGCGCGTGCCGTCGACGTACCACCCTCATAGCCAGGGCCGCCGCCAGTAAGCAAAAAGATAAGCGTAAAGTTATTAAACGCAAATGCAAACCCAGTGAGTGTGATAGGTACAAGTGCCGTGCGCAGCAGCGGCAAGGTGACGCCAGTAATGCGCCGCCACACGCCTGCGCCATCAATCTTGGCGGCCTCATACAAGTCATTTGGAATGGCGGACAGTGCGCCCAAGGTGGCCGTCATCATAAACGGCAAACCCAACCACAAGTTCACCAGCAAGATAGCCGCTCGTGCCGGCCAAACCTCACCAAGCCAGTTGAGGACAGGGAGGTCTAGGAGGGCGAGCGTCCGATTGATGGCCCCAAAGTTGGTGTTCAAAAAGCCGCGCCAGACCTGCACAGTAATGACACTGGGGAGCGCCCACGGCACAATGAGCAAAGTGCGGTAAAGGTTTCTAAACCGCAAGTTGGGATTGTTCAAGAAAATAGCAATAAACACACCACAAATAGTGTTGAGTAGCACCGTTGAAAAGGCAAATAAGACATTCCACAAGAATACAGGTCCCAGCGAGCGGCTAGCTTCACGGAAAATAACCCGGAAATTTCTGAGCCCAATCAAGCCAAACTCGTTGTAGCGGGTCACGTCGCTGTAGGTTGTGCCGTCGGGTAGCGCAGCATTCAGGGTGAGGGTGTTACCGTCTATGCTGCGAATCGTGCGGCGGATGGTTTCAGCAGGTAGCTCGAGCCCCACGCTTTCCAAGTCCACTGTGCCGGGTGGGGGGCGCTCGAGCGTCAGCGTATCGCCCTGCCCAGCCACCACATTAAACTTGGCACTAAAGCCAATATCTACTAGATCAAGCTCAACAACAGAAGGAATCACGTCTAGCGGTTCGGCTAGCGTCAGCAAAGTGTCTTCCAAAGATACTGCCGCCACGCTAGATGTGTTGGCCGCAGCAACCTCAACTGCTACGTTGCTACAGCCGTTGCGTAGGTCGTCACAGAGCAGGGTGTTAACGTCAGCAAGTTCAACCTGCGCCCCGTTGACGCTAGTGATGTTGGTTCTCGAGCTTATATTTAGCTCGCCATTACGCACACCAGCGTAGTCGGTAAACGCCAGAACAATCGTGAGCACCACTGGAAACAGCGCAAACGTTAACAGAAAAATAATCGCGGGTAGTAGGTAATACCACGGCATAATCCAGTC
>JBCCOX010000161.1:0-8859 GCA_039025155.1 Deinococcota bacterium
AGCCATGCTGCACACCAAAGTATCAACAGGGGTATCGTTTGAGACACTATCTAAATGGCTAGGGTCATGCCCGATGCTTACCGGAATACCGCACGCTTGCAAGCTATCAACCGCTGCGCTTGCGCTTACGTCACAGCCTGAAACCTGCAGACCGTCTGCGTAAGCCCAACGAGCTAACCCGCTCATGCCAATACCTGCAATGCCCATAAAGTGAAGGTATTGGCATGAGCGGGCTAGCTCGTTGGGCTTACGCAGATGGTCTGCAGGTTTCAGGCTGTGACGTAAGCGCAGGCGCAGCGGTTGAGAGCTTGCAAGCGTGCGGTATTCCGGTAAGCATCGGGCATGACCCTAGCCATTTGGATATTGTCTTAAACGATACCCCTGTTGATACTTTGGTGTGCAGCATGGCTGTACCACGCCAGCATCCCGAAGTTGTGGCCGCGCGTGAAAAGGGCCTTAGCGTGCGTTACCGCATTGATCTGCTGGCAGAATTTTTGGCGCGCAGGCGGGCGATTGCCATCACTGGAACACACGGCAAAAGCACCACCACAGGTATGGTCTCCCACGTGTTTTTAGGGTGTGAGGCGGACCCCTCGGTGCTGGTGGGTGGGCATTTGCCGTGGCTTGTTAAAGCGGCAGCCCACGCAGCCCACTCGAGGGTGACAGCAAGTAACGTTCACTACGGTAGTGGTGAGGTATTTGTCGCCGAGGTTGACGAGTCTGACCCCGGTTTTGCGAACGTTGCATCCGACCTAGCAATTATTACCAATTTAGAAGATGACCATATCGCAGGTGAGTTTGACGAGCGCCGCAACTACCATGCCAGCTTAGCCGACCTAGAAAATGCCATGCTCACCTTTGCAGGTCGCGCCAAGCAAGTGCTGTACTGTGCAGATTGGGAAGCGCTTAAGCCGCTAGCTGCCCAAGGCATCAGTTACGGGCTCAGTGATACAGCAACCTATCACGCCAGTAACATAAGTTTAGCAGGCAGTGGAACAACGTTTAGCTTGCGCTATCCGGCGGTACGTGATACTCATGACGAACCACTAACATGGCAGTCGCTCGAGGTTAGTCTTGCTGTACCGGGCTTGCACAACGTGCAAAACGGGGTTGCAGCCCTAGCAGCCGCGCACCTGTTTGGCTTGGAGATGCCCCAAGCAGCTCAAGCCCTGTCTACCTTTACAGGTGTGGGCCGCCGCTGGCAGCGTACTGGGAGTGTCAACAATGCCCTTATTATTGATGACTACGCCCATCACCCGACTGAGGTTGGCGTGACGCTCGAGGCGGCCCGGCGTACCGGGCGGCGCGTGCGGGCTATTTTGCAACCTCACCGCTGGGTGCGCACAGCCCGCCACTGGCCCGCGCTGGCAGATGCCGCTGGCCTTGCAGATGAAGTCATCGTGCTAGATGTTTACGCGGCAGGAGAAAAAGCCATTCCGGGTGTATCTCCCAATATGATTGTGGAGCGTTTGCAAGATGCGGGCAAACAAGCCAGTTACCACGACTTTGCCTCTGCAGAAGCGTACTTAAGTGATTCGCTCGAGGCCAATGACCTTATCATCACCCTAGGTGCTGGTGATGTCTGGAAAGTGGGTCACAACTTACTTCAAGCTTGCGGAGGTGATGATGGCAGCGCCTAAGCTATCGCTTCATATTCAGCGCCGCACGCTGGCATCCCTCACAACCCTAGGTGTGGGTGGCGACGTTGAGGTGTGGGAACTCACTGACCCCAGCACCCTGCTCGAGGACTTGCAGCGCGCTACCGATGCGCCCTACCGTATCTTAGGGGCGGGTTCAAATATTCTGGCAGCAGACAGTGGCGTGCCTGAGCGGGTCATCAAGTTTGGTAGAGGGTTTAACAGCATGACAGACTTTGAAGCTGCACTTGACCGTGGCGAAACGTCCATGTGGCTAGCTGCTGCAACGCCTTTACCCGGTCTTGTACGGCGGGCTGCCATGTGGGGTATGTCTGGTTTGGAGGGCTTGCTGGGTGTGCCTGCGGTGTTGGGCGGCGCACTGGCCATGAACGCAGGTACGCGCTTTGGGGATATGGCGGCTGTTGTAAGTGACGTTGAGCTGTTTGTTGACGGCAAGCTCGAGCGTCTCCCCGCGAGCGACATCACGTTTAACTACCGCCATACAAACCTACCAGAAGGTGCCATCATCACCGCGGCCAAGCTGGCGCTAACAGCCAGCTCACCTGATGCTGTCAAAATCCGCTTAGCTGAGGTTGACGCCGCCCGCAAAGGTCAACCCAAAATTAAATCGGCTGGCTGTGCGTTTAAGAATCCACCGGGGGATAGCGCGGGTAGGCTCATCGACCAAGCTGGCCTCAAGGGGCTAACTGTGGGCGCGGCGATGGTGTCGTATGAGCACGGTAATTTTATTGTCAATCAAGGTGGGGCAAGTGCTACTGATGTCCTCACTTTACTCGCGCGTATTCAAGAGGTACTTCCACAGCTCGAGCCTGAATGGCGTTTGTGGGGTGTTGATGCGCATGTACATGATGTCTATGACGCCAAAGGAACCTCATGCGCCGCCTAATGATGTTACTGGTACTGGGACTCCTTGTCGGAGGAATGTTACTCACGCGCTATTATCCTGCACTTACGACCATCAGCGTGCAGGGCAACCAACATCATAGTCAAGATGCCATTCTGACACTTGCCAACGTCACCACGGGCGATCCCTTTTTGTGGGTTACTAGCCAGCGGGTGGCTGAGCTTGCCAGCGATCCGTGGGTGCGCAGCGCGCAACTGACCCGCACGTGGCCTAACACACTAAGTATTACTATCGAGGAGCGTGAACCGTTACTTGTGTTTCATGACGCTCATGGTGAACATGTGTACGCTAAGGATGGTACACTTCTTTACGGCGTGTCAACTGAAACAAAAAACGCGCTAGTGTCACTACGGGGCTGGGGTGATGGGCGCTTACCAGAAGCACTTGCGCTCAGCCAACTTCTCGCTGACTACGACGTGCGTAGCCTCGAGTACTCGCCTTACGGTTTTGACATTAACCTAGCTAGTGGGCAGGTGTTTACCCCCAGCGTAGACGACTTAGTAATGCATTGGGCGGGGTTCTCGGATTATATTAGCAATTCTATTGCCCGCGAGGATAGCCAGCTAGCTGTTTATCCGTGGGGAGTGAGCGTGACTTATGGCAGATGAACGAATCATTGTAGGCTTAGATATTGGGACAACAAAAATTTGTACCGTCATTGGTGAACTTGCCAGCGATGGCGTTCTCGACATTATCGGTGAAGGCACCGTGCCAAGTGACGGCTTGCGGCGGGGTGTGGTGGTCAATTTAGAGCGCACCATTGCCTCGGTTAAACGCTCTGTCGCGGCTGCCGAGCGCGTGGCTGGCGTTGAGGTACGGCGGGCCTTGGTAGGTGTGGCTGGCAGCCATCTGAAAGCCTTTACCAGTCACGGTATGGCAGCCATTCGGCGCGGCCAAGAAATTACCACTGCAGATGTCGAACGCACCATTGAAAACGCCACGGCTGTTCCCCTAGAAGCCAATATGGAAGTCCTCCATGTGATTCCCCAAGAATATGTGGTAGACGGTCAGGACGGCATCAAAGACGCCGTGGGCATGAGCGGCGTGCGCCTAGAAGCAGATGTTCACATTATTGCGGGTGCGCAAGGTCCCCTACAAAACCTCAAACGCTGCGCTAGGGACGCTGGTGTAGACGTAAGTAGCACTGTCGTGCAAGCTTTAGCATCTGGTCTGGCAGTTCTTGACGACAACGAAAAAGAACTCACCACCGTACTCATTGATATTGGTGGCGGCACAACAGATGTAGGCGTGTTCCGGCATGGCAATCTAGCCGATTCCGCAGTGATTCCGCTAGGTGGCGACCACATCACCCAAGATATTAGCCAGTTGTTGCGCATTCCCCCAGATGAAGCTGAACGGGTCAAGAAAAAGTATGGGGTTGCTGTACCTGACCTAGCTGACCGCGAGGTTGCTTTAGAAGTTGCCCACCCCAACTACACAGCCTCCCTGTCCACCTTTGAACTAGCCCAAGTGATTCGTCCCCGAGTTGTGGAAATTTTGGATATGGTGAAAAGCACCTTAGAGCAACGGGTGGGGGCGCTCGAGCTACTAGCTGGTAACGTGGTGATTACAGGTGGTGCCTCGCTCATGCCCGGGGTTGAAAAAGTTGCCGCTGAGCGGTTCAGATTACCCGTTCGCATTGGCAAGCCGGTTGGTGTTTCGGGACTTGTAGATGTTGTTGCCAGCCCAGCTCACGCAACGGCGGTGGGACTTGTTCGCTATGGGGTTTTGCACAATGACATTCAACCGGCCGTTCAACCGCGCAGTGGGGACAGCGTCGGTAAATTTTGGCAAGGCATGCGTGATATTTTTAAAGATTTCTTTTAAGGTGTCTGCTGTGATATGAGCTTACAAGGTCAGTACAGAAATGAACAGAATTTTCTAATGTTTGTCGTATATAGTAACGGGAATAGGGAAGCTTATAGGTTGTAATGTTATACACTGTAGCTTAACATACAGAAGTGCTTCGATAAACTGTAAGATAGTGTAGCGCGTTGCTTGTGATAATGAAACGATGGCGAAGGCATACTAGCTTAGCTGATATACAAGCTTAAACGGTATACAAGTTCAAGTGTTATACAGGTTCAAGGGGTATGCAGATTCAAAAGGTATACAGGCTTAAGCGCTATACAAGTTGAGAAGCCATACGAGCTTAAAGGGTGTAATAAGGTTTTGTACCGTACGCCTGAGGGATACAGCAATTTGATGTGACGTTTGCGGTTGTGTAGTGTGTTGATGTAGTGCAGTGTGTTTGGCATGTTGAGTGATACTTAGTTTGCAGTAGCTAGTCTTAAGTAAATCTGGCTAAGTTGACGCCCAACAGGATAGTGTACAGCCCAACGTTGCAAAGCTCGAGACAAGTTGCTGATTGAGGGGATACGAGGATGAGTCAGGTAGATAACGCAGTAATCCGGGTTATTGGTTTAGGTGGAGGCGGTAACAACGCCGTCAACCGCATGATTGAAGCAGGCTTGCAAGGTGTGGAGTTTATTGCTGCCAATACCGACGCGCAAGTGCTCGCAACTAGTTTGGCGGATACCCGTATTCAGATGGGCGACCATTTAACCAAAGGCCTTGGCGCAGGTGCCAACCCCGAAATTGGCGAAAAAGCTGCCATGGAAGACCGCGACCGTATCTCCGAGGTATTGCGCAATTCGGACATGGTGTTCATTACCGCAGGTATGGGTGGTGGTACAGGTACAGGTAGCGCGCATGTTGTCGCTGAAGTTGCCCGTGAACTTGGCGCACTGACTGTAGCTGTGGTGACCTGCCCGTTCCAGTTTGAGGGTCCCAAGCGGGCGCGTGTGGCTGAAGAAGGCCTCAGAAAGCTCGAGGACAAAGTAGACGCCCTTATCGTCGTTGAAAACCAGCGCTTGTTGTCTGCCATGGACCGCAAAGTTAAACTGAACGACGCTTTTAGAGTGGCCGACCGCGTGCTCTACCACGGGGTAAAAGGCATCAGCGATGTTATCAACATGTCTGGGCTCATCAATGTAGACTTTGCAGATGTGCGTGCGCTTCTGTCCAACGCGGGTACGGTGCTCATGGGCATTGGTGCAGGTCGCGGTGAAAACTTGGTGGAGGAAGCCTCCAACAGTGCGACCCATAGCCCGCTACTCTCGCGTGGCATTGAAGGTGCTAGTCAGCTTCTTATCAATATCACGGGTTCAGAAGAACTTACCCTCTTTGACGCCCACGAAATTGTCGAGAAAATTAGTGCCACCACCGACATTGATGATGTCAACGTGCTCTTTGGCGTCGCTACCGACGAAGCTGCTGCTGAGGAAGTGCGCGTTACCGTCATTGCCGCAGGCTTTGACCACGCACCAGAAGTGAAACCACTCAGACCAACCCAGCTACGTGCAGATGCCGCCGGGCGCAACTATGATCCCAGCAACTACGACATCCCCGCATTTTTACGCTATAGCGAAAGTACTGACTAAGCTTGTTGATTTAGTTTAGGTAACGTGTTGATGCGTAGTATTCCTGAGATTAAAGTTTAACTGATACTCTCAAAGGTGGGTATTGTTTAGCTTCTATGTCAAAAAATTGCAGGATGGAAGCTATTGTGTCAACCTCGAGCATCTCAACATTACAGTTCAACTGCTAACGATCTTGATTATTCGTACTTAGACCCCTTTGGCACACTCACTCTCAAGTATTGGAGTGAGTGTGTTTTTATGGGGTTGGGTAAGTGTGTTGATGTTTACTGTAAATGTCTTAGCTGAACGCCACCTGAACAAAATGAGGTGTAGCTGCTGCTAGTTCAACGTGATGACGACCTCACCAGAAATCCAGATAAGATAGAAGTATGAAACGTGACGTGTTGTATCAAGGTGCCATTCTTGATCTCATCAAGTTAGATGACCACTGGGAAGTGATTGAACATCAACATGCTGTATGTGTATTGGTTGTTGAGGGGCTCGAGGTGCTTGGTGTTGAGCAGCCGCGCCCGGCCTTAGGTGTTAAAACATGGGAACTACCTGCGGGTTTAATTGACCCCGGTGAAACACCCGAACAAGCTGCGCGCCGCGAACTCGCTGAGGAAACCCAACACGGTGGCGACCTCGAGCTCATTACCCAAGTGTACTCGAGCCCCGGCTTTTGTACCGAAAAAGTCTATATTTTTGAAGCACAGAATATAAGCCATGCCGACGGTCAACCGGAAGCCAGCGAAGACATCACCGTTGTCTGGCGCAACGTACACGAGGCTTGGCAACTTATTCAAGACGGTCACCTTGTAACCAGCGCGCACACTGCCCTAGCACTTAGCTACGCACTAAGACGCATAGCCTCGTAACCTCATGACATCAACAAACACACGAACCCTTGTCACCTCGAGCTTAGCTGAACTGGCAGCAGCTAGACCTGAACCCGCAGCGCCCACTGCCATCGCCATCGGCAATTTTGACGGCGTTCACCTAGGACACCAGCGGGTGCTGGGGCACGTAGCCCAAACTGCCAAGCAAGACAAGCTAGATGCTGTGATTGTCACCTTTGATCCGCCTTCTAAAGTGCTGTTTTTAGGACAAAAATACCTTACAAGTCGTCATGAAAAACTGAAGCTGCTGGCTGCTTACGGGTTTAGCGCGACGGTTGTTATTCCATTTACCAGAGAGTACGCGCAAACGGACAAACAGGTATTTATAGCTGAACTGGCTCAGCTTAAGCCAGCCCATATTATTGTGGGTGAAGACTTTCGCTTTGGTCACAAACGCGAGGGGAGGCTCGAAGACCTCAGCCACATTACTGGGCATTTGGAAGTCATTGGTATGCAACACTTAGAAGATGAGCCTATCAAGTCATCACATATTCGTAAATTGCTCGAGGCAGGTGATGTGCCAGCAGCACAAAAATTCTTAGGGCGTAGCTATGAAGCCACAGCTACTGTTGTTGAAGGTGATAAGCGCGGCCGCACGATTGGCTATCCGACTGCTAACCTCAACTTACCGCCTGAAAAAGCCTTACCCAAAGGTGTGTTTGCGGTACGTGTGAAGGTGCCACAAGGCATGTTTACAGGCATGGCCAACGTAGGCACGCGGCCCAGTTTTGAAACGGACCCGCCGTCGCTCGAGGCCCATCTGTTTAACTTTGATGATGACTTGTATGGTGCTGAGATGACGGTCAGCTTTGAACACTATCTGCGGGGACAAAAAGCGTTTAGCGGCCTAGACGAGCTTAAAGCGCAACTTGCAGCGGATGCTGAGGCGGCTAAGCTGTCGCTCATAAATGATTAACACATATTTACTATATATGTGTTACACTTATCTTGTTGATGGATGATCCCGCGCTGAGGTTGGGTTAATATGCTGAGGGTGTAAGGTTCACGTTTGGAAGCAGCATAAAGCTCGCAGGGGTTTATAAAGTGTTTAATCGAAGTCGGTATTGTATCACCAAGCTGATTTCACCACAAAGACGATCTTAAGAAAGCGCGTTTCAGATTGCCTTAAGACGTTAAATATAGTGATGGATTTGTTGTATCTTTAGCTTGGTTGTGCAGTATAACAACTTGCGAGAGACGACCATCACAACAACCAAAAAAAGTAGATATACCCAACTAGGGTATAAAGACAACACAGCCAATGGAACAAAATATGATGATGCCAAAAGCAAGTCTCAGACAATTACAATGCACGGTAGGATGATGCCCGTATGAGTTTATCAATTCTCGAGCGCGTCCTTTTTTTGCAGTGTGCTGAACTTTTTAAGCATGTGCCTAGCGACGATCTGTCGCCAGTAGCGCAAATTGCTGAAGAAGTGTACTTTGAGGCCGGCGAGCTTATCATTGCTGAAGGGGAACTGGGTGACTCGCTCTACTTGATTGTAGATGGCGAGGTGAGCATCCAGATTCACAGCCTTGGTGAGGTTGCTAAAAGAGTCTCGAGGGAAACCCTAGGTGAACTTGCAATTATAAGCCGGGAACCGCGCACGGCAGATTGTGTGTGCCTTACAGATGTTACCGCGTTGCGTATTACTTACGAAGATTTTTGGGAACTGCTTGACATCAAGCAAAGTCTAGCCCTAGGTGTGATTCAAGTTTTGTCATCCCGCTTAGACGAAGCCCTCATTACCCTGCGCGACCTCAATGCCAAAGTTGATGCCAACGTAGTGCAGAGATAGATGATTGTGTGTAATACTCTTACGAATCACGTCAGAAGCGTGTGCACTAATACCCTTTCCGGTTAATTCGTTAACGAATTACAATGTTTTTCTGTTTAGGAACTGAATGTTCCAAAGGTTCCCTATTTAGAATTGGGTGGTTCCAATAGTTTTCTGTTTAGGAACTGAAGGTTCCAA